>CANGMH010000263.1 GCA_947454005.1 Verrucomicrobiota bacterium | reverse complement strand
GTTTGACTTTCGTTTTGTCGGTCCCTTAACTCTCGCGCACTTGTCCCCGGGCGTTGTGGCGACACGCGTGGACGCCGTGGGCCGGAAAAGGGCAGCTGTGGCAGCCAAAGACGATTATCTCATCGATACGATGCTCGACATGGGTCTCCTGACCCACGAGCAGGTGGAGGCCGGTCGCGCCGAGGCGGAAGCGGCGGGCGAAGGCGTGCTCGACACCATGACGAAGAGCGGCTCGATCGAGCCGTCCATCGTCGTGATGGCGAAATCCACCTATTTCGGGGTCGAGTCCGTGAACGTCTCCGACCTCCGGTTGGCCGACGACGTCATCGGCCTGCTCCCCCGCCACGTCGCCAAGAAGTTCGACGCCGTGCCGGTGGGCCAGAGCGATTCCGGCGCCGTGGTCGTCGCGGTCGCCGATCCGTCCGACATCGACGCCGTCGACGGCCTCCGGCATGCGCTGAACCGCGACATCGAGCTCCGCGTCACCAGCCAGGCGGACATCGAGGCGTCGTTGGCGAAATACTACGGCGGTGCCGCCCGCGACGACGGCGGCATCGGCAAGATGATCCAGGACATCACCGAGGGCGAGGTCGAGATCAACGCGTTCAAGGGCGATGTCGGCGAGGACGAATCCGCCGTCGAGGCCGACGCGCCGATCATCAAGCTGGTCAACCAGGTGATCGTGGACGCCTTCAAGAAGCGCGCGTCCGATCTCCACCTGGAGCCGCTGGCCAAGCGCTTCCGCCTCCGGTTCCGCATCGACGGCGTCTGCGTCGAACAATCCGACCTCCCCAAGCGGCTCCAGGCGCCGATCATCGCGCGCCTCAAGATCCAGGCCGGGATGAGCATCGCCGAGCGCCGCATCCCGCAGGACGGCCGCATCAACGTGCCGGTCGGCGCCGGTGGCAAGACCATCGATCTCCGCGTCAACTGCCTCCCCACGCAGCACGGCGAGTCGATTGTCATGCGTATCCTCGACAAGTCCGGCCTGAAGCTGGGCCTGGCCGAGCTCGGGTTCTTCGCGGACGACCAGCAGAACTTCGAGCGGATCATCGGCCTGCCCGACGGCATCCTGCTCGTCACCGGTCCGACCGGTTCCGGCAAGACGACCACGCTGTACTCCTGTCTCAACTACATCAACCGGCCCGACCGCAAGATCATCACGGTCGAGGACCCGGTCGAATACATGCTCGCCGGCATCAACCAGGTGCAGGTCCACGAGCAGATCGGCTTCACCTTCGCGCTCGCGCTGCGCTCGATGCTCCGCCAGTCGCCGAACGTGATCATGCTGGGGGAGATCCGCGACATGGAGACGGCGTCCATCGCCATCAACGCGTCGCTCACCGGCCACCTCGTCTTCTCCACGCTCCACACCAACGACGCCCCCGGCGCGGTGACCCGTCTCATCGACATCGGCGTGAAGCCGTTCTTGGTGGCGTCGTCCGCGCGCTGCCTCATGGCGCAACGTCTGGTCCGCAAGGTCTGCAAGAGCTGCGGCGCGTCGCACGTGCTCGACCAGGCCGAGGCCGATTCGATCGGCATCACGCCCGAACAGCTCGCCCAGGCCAGCGCCCGGAAGGGCAAGGGTTGCGGCGAGTGCAACAAGACCGGATGCAAGGGCCGCTTCGGCATCTTCGAGATCTTCAACATCAACGACGAGGCCCGGAAGATGATCTTCGACAAGGTGCCCGCCAACGTCCTCCGCGTGAAGGCCCGCGAGATGGGCATGCGAACGCTGCGCGAGGACGGCATCCGCAAGGTCCTCGCCGGCCTCACCACCGTGGACGAGGTGATGCGCGCCACGGTCACCGACCACTGAGCCCACGAACACCGCGACGACGACGAAACGCGCCGCGCCGAGGCGCACCTGAAACATCCGATCCCGCTCTCCCGACATGTCGTATCAAATGTCCGATCTGTTGCAGTTGATGGTCTCCGAAGGGGCCGCCGACCTGCACATCCGCGTGAACATCCCGCCGGTCATCCGGCTCCACGGCATCCTCCACCGCGTCGAGGGCCCGCCGCTGAAGGCGGAGGACACCGAGGAGCTGATGCGCTCGATCACGTCGGAGGACCACATCCAGCACATCCGCGAGAAGGGCGGGGCGGATTTCGGGTTCGCCTTCGGAGAGCTCGCCCGCTTCCGCGTCAGCGCTTTCAAGGAGAAGGGCAACTTCGCCCTCGTGCTCCGGCAGATCCCCAGCAAGCTCCTCACGATGGAGCAGATCGGCATCCCGCCCAGCGCCCGCGAGCTGCTCTACCGTCCCCGCGGCCTGATCCTCGTGACCGGTCCGACCGGTTCGGGCAAGACGACCACGCTCGCGTCGATGATCAACATCATCAACGAGGAGCGCGACGAGGCCCACATCATCACGATCGAGGACCCCATCGAGTACTACCACAAGCACAAGAAGGCGGTGGTGACCCAGCGCGAGGTCAACGTCGACGTCCCCAACTTCGCCGAGGCCCTCCGCCGCGCGCTGCGGCAGGACCCCGACGTGATCCTGGTCGGCGAGCTCCGCGACCTCGAGACGATGGAGGCGGCCATCACCGCCGCCGAGACGGGCCACTTGGTCTTCGGCACCCTGCACACCACGGGCGCGGCGAAGACCATCGACCGCATCACGAACGCCTTCCCGATGAACCAGCAGGAGATGATCCGCATCCAGCTGTCCACGGTGCTCCAGGCGGTCATCTCGCAGCTGCTCGTCCCGCGCCACGACAAGCCGGGACGCGTCGCCATCTTCGAGATCATGGTGAACACGCCGTCCATCGCGGCGCTCATCCGCGACAACAAGACATTCCGCATCCAATCGGACATCCAGACCGGCGCCAAGTTCGGCATGGTGACCCTCGACAGCTTCCTCATCGACAAGTGGCAGTCGGGCCTGATCGCCGAGGAAGAGGTCATCAACAAGGCGCAGGACCCGACCACGATCATCCAGAAACTGCAGGAGATGAAGGCGGCGAAGAGCGAGGCCGAGGCCTCCGGACGCCGCTGAACGAGGTGACTTATGCCCGAAGTGGTGACCGATCCGTTGTTGTCGCTCGTCCGGGAGCGCGGCCTGCTCGACGACCTCCAGACCGAGGAGGTGATGCAGGAGCACATCCGTGGCGGCAAACCCGTGTCGCAGGTGCTGCAGGACTACGGCCTGCTGGACATCGATTCCATCCTGCAGATCATGGCCGACCAGCTGTCCACGATGGTCGTGGCCATCGAGGACTCGGCGATGACGCCCGAGGTCGTCGCCTCGGTCCCGGCCGATAGCGTCCGGATGTACCAGTGCGTGCCCGTCGCCATGTACGGCGACACCGTCCAGATCGCCCTGGTGGACCCCCTCAACCCCCAGGTCATCGACGAGCTCGGCTTCACGGTGAAGCACCAGATCCAGCTGGTCGTGGCCGATCCGGCGGCGGTGCTCAAGGCGATCGAGAAGTACTATCCGTCGCAGGCCGGCGGCGGCGGCATCGGCGGCGGCTACGCCGACCTGCTCAAGGAGCTCGGGTCCACGATGGACCTCTCCGCGGTCGAGGACGGCAAGACCGGCGTGCTGATGAAGCTCGACGACGCGGTCAACGACGCGCCGGTCGTGAAGTTCGTCAACCTCGTCCTGATGCAGGCGGTGCAGGACCGGGCGAGCGACATCCATTTCGAGCCGTTCGAGGACGAGTTCAAGATCCGCTACCGGGTCGACGGCGCGCTCTACGAGATGTCGCCGCCGCCGAAGCACCTCGCCAATCCTGTGACCTCGCGTCTCAAGATCATGGCGAACCTCAACATCTCGGAGCGCCGCATGCCGCAGGACGGCCGCATCTCCGTGACCATCGCCGGGAAGCAGATCGACCTGCGTCTCTCCACGCTCCCGACGGCGTTCGGCGAATCGGTCGTGCTCCGCGTGCTCGACCGCAGCGCCATCAGCCTCGACCTCGAGACGCTCGGCCTGCCCAAGACCATCTTCGATTTCACCATCGAGACGATCAACCAGCCGAACGGCATCTTCGCCGTCACCGGCCCGACCGGTTCGGGCAAGACCACGACGCTCTACTCCTGCCTCCGGCGGATCAACACGATCGACACCAAGCTCCTCACGGTCGAGGACCCGGTCGAGTTCGACATCGAGGGCATCATGCAGGTGCAGGTGAACGAAGGCGCCGGCATGACGTTCATGAAGGCCCTGCGCGCCTTCCTCCGGCAGGACCCCGACATCATCATGCTGGGTGAGATGCGCGACCTGGAGACGGCGCAGATCGCCATCCAGGCGTCGCTCACCGGCCACTTGGTCCTCTCCACGCTGCACACCAACGACGCCTCCGGCGCCGTGACCCGTCTGGTGGACATGGGCGTCGAGCCGTTCCTGATCTCCTCGACGCTGCTGGCCGTGCTCGCGCAGCGGCTCGTCCGCAAGGTGTGCGTGAAGTGCCGCACGCCCTTCGAGCCGACCGAGAGCCAGCTCGGCCAGCTCAACCTCTCGCCGCACGACATCGGCGACAAGAGCTTCTACTACGGACGCGGATGCCCGGTCTGCAACGACACCGGCTACAAGGGCCGCAAAGGCATCTACGAGCTGCTGGTCATCACCGACGCCATCCGCAACCTCATCAACGAGCGCGCGCCGACGGTCGTGCTCCGGCAGAAGGCGGTCGAGCTCGGCATGATCACGCTGCGCGACGACGGTCTCCGCAACATCTACGACGGCGCCTCGACCGTGGAAGAGGTCCTGAAGTACACCTGAGCTCCGAAGGAAAGTAAGGCTATGCCCAAATTCAACTATGTCGCCATGGACTCCCGCGGGAAGGAGACCAAGGGCACGCTCGAGGTCGGCAGCCAGGCCGACGCGATCAACCGTCTCAAGGAGATGGGCTTCTTCCCCACCAAGGTGATGGAGGCCGAGAAGCCCGCCGCCAAGAAGGACGCCAAGAAGGGCGGCGGCGCGCCGGCCCCGGGCACCGCGAAGGCCGGTGGCAAGAAGGGCATCAACCTCAACATCAAGATCCCCGGCCTCGGCGGCGGTGTGAAGACCAAGGTGCTCACCACCTTCACCCGCCAGCTGGCCACCTTGGTGGACGCCGGTCTGCCGCTGCTGCGCGGCCTCCGCGTCCTGGAGAAGCAGGAGCGCAACGCGACGCTCAAGGGCGTGCTCAACGACCTGGCCATGTCGATCGAGGGCGGCAGCACCTTCTCCGAGGGCCTCGCCCAGCATCCGAAGGTCTTCAACAAGCTCTTCGTCAACATGGTCAAGGCCGGCGAGCTCGGCGGTGTGCTCGAGGTCGTCCTGAACCGTCTCTCCGAGTTCATGGAGAAGGCGGAGAAGATCAAGGGCAAGGTCATCGCCGCGATGTTCTACCCGTCCGCGGTCATGACCGTGGCGATCGGCATCCTGGCGCTGCTGATGGTGGTCGTCGTGCCCAAGTTCAAGCAGATCTTCGCGGACATGCTCGGCGACGCTGGCATGCCGGCGTTCACGGAGTTCGTCCTCAAGATCTCCGACATCATGAAGGACTACACGATCGTCTTCCCCGAGTGGGCGGGCGGTTTCCCGGTCCCCGGACCGGTCGTGGTCGGCCTCATCATCTTCGTGATCTTCTTCAAGATCGGCGTGAAGACCAAGAAGGGCCGTTGGCTCTTCGACAAGTTCAAGCTGCACATGCCGGTCATCGGCAGCGTGGTCAGCAAGGTCGCCATCTCCCGTTTCTGCCGTACGCTCGGCACCCTCGTGAGCTCGGGCGTGCCCATCCTCCAGGCCTTGAACATCGTCAAGGAGACCGCCGGCAACGTCATCATCGCCAACGCGGTCCAGGCCATCCATGAGAGCGTCAAGGAAGGCGAGACGATCACCGCCCCGTTGGAGAAATCCGGCGTGTTCCCGCCGATGGTGATCTCGATGGTGGACGTCGGCGAGCAGACCGGCGCGCTGCCCGAGATGTTGCTCAAGATCGCCGACAACTACGACGACGAGGTCGACAACGCGGTCGCCGCCATGACCTCGCTGCTGGAGCCGATCATGATCGTGTTCCTCGCCGTCATCGTCGGCTCCATCGTCATCGCGCTCTTCCTCCCGCTCATCACGCTCATCGACAAGCTCGGTGGCGACGAGGGCG
>CANGMH010000262.1 GCA_947454005.1 Verrucomicrobiota bacterium | reverse complement strand
GGGCGCCGGCTCGGCCCATGAGAGGGCGAGGCCCTTCTGCGAGCGGAGCAGATCCGCGGTGCGGCTGACGCGCGCCGGCTTCTCCGGATGGCCCACGCCGCGGTAACCGGTGCAGCGCGGATCGGTGATGATGGTCATGCGCGATTTGTAGGCGAACGTCGCCGCGAAGCCAACCTGTTCGCCGCCGCCGCCTTCCGCGTTGCCTCCGCGTCCCGGCGCCATTCCAATGTCGCCCGATCCGCCACCCGTACGCCTCGTCCCGTCGCCACCGTGAAACACCTCCTGCCCGCTCTCGTCGTCGCGCTCTCCGCCATGTTCCGGCTCGACGCCGCACCGGTCCCGACGGCGGCCACGCTCGCCTCCACCTATCTCGGCGGCGGTGGGGCGGGATATGCGACGGACACCGCGTTCGCCGTCGCGACGGGCGATGACGGCGCGGTGTATGTGCTGGGGCAGACGAGTTCGGATCCGTTCCCCCAGACGGCGGCCATCGGCGGATCGACCAACGGTTACGGATCGTTCGTCGTGAAGCTCTCCGCGGACGGGAAGTCCCGGTTGTATTCCACCTTCCTCTCCGGCGTGGGCGGCCGGGCGCTGGCCGTGGACGCCGCCGGCAGCGTGTATGTCACAGGCGAGACCGGCGGTTCGTTGCCGGGGACCAGCTCCGCGCAGGCGAATTCCGGCGGAAGCTACGATGCGTTCGTGCTCAAGCTCACGCCCGACGGGAAGTCCCTCGCGTATGCGACCTATCTCGGCGGACGCGATCTGGAGTTGGGCCGCAGCATCGCGGTGGACCCGGATGGCAACGCCTACGTGGCCGGTTGGACGACGTCCACGGACTTCCCGGTGACGCCGGGCGCGGCGCAGCCGGTGAACGGAGGCGGCCACGACGCGTTCGTCGCGAAGCTCGACCCGACCGGAACGCGGTTCATGTACGCGACCTACCTCGGTGGCGCCGGCTTCGAGTCGGGGGCGGCGCTCGCGCTGGATCCGCAGCGGCGGGTCGTCGTGGTGGGACGGACCGGTTCGACGAATTTTTTGGGCGCGGCGACCCCGACGCGCATCGGGTCCGACAAGCGGTCGTTCGACGCCTACGTGGCGCGATTGAGCGCGGACGGAAAAGCCGTGGATTACCTCACGCTGATCGCCGGCGAGGCCTATGATACCGCCGCCCGCGTGGCCATCGCCGCCGACGGCGGACCGGTGGTGATGGGCCACACGGAATCGGCCGAACTTCCGGTGACGCCCGGCGTCTACCAACCGGCGTATCGCGGTTCGCGCGACCTGTTCGTTGCGAAGCTGACGCCCGCGGGCGACCGGCTCGTCTTCTGCACCTATCTCGGCACCGCGGGCTTCGATTCGGTCAGCGACGCGCAATACGCCGGGGGCTATCATGTGGGCGAGGAGTTCGTGGACGGCACCAGCTTGCTCACCGAATCCGGCGGCTTGGCTTTGGACGCCGCCGGCGCTGTGCTGATCGCCGGGAGCACGGGCGCGGACGCTTGGCCCGATGCGTCGGCGACGGGGCGGGGGGGCTTCGAGGTGTTCGCTGCGAAGCTGAGCGCGACCGGCGATCGGCTGCGGTCGCTCAATTTCATCGGCGGCCGGGCCGATGATGTCGCCCACGGAGCGGCGGCCGACGGGCTCGGCGGCATGTGGATCGTGGGCGAGTCTTCGCGGCCGGTGGCGTTCGCCCCGTATCTCACCACGACCAGCGGTGCGGCCCAGGAGGTTTTCGGCGGCGGCATCTCCGACGCGTTCGCGACGCACCTCGGCCTCGCGCCTGGGATCCCGCTGAACGACAGCTTCGGCGCCCGTCTGCCCCTGACCGGCTCGCGCCTCACCACGGCCGCACGCACCGATGGCGCATCGAAAGAGCCCGGCGAGCCGGCCCACGCAGGCCAGGCCGGAGGTGCGTCCGTCTGGTGGACCTGGACCGCGCAGGCGGACGGACGGCTCATCGCGGACACCGCCGGCAGCCGGGTCGACACGCTGCTGGCGGTCTACACGGGCGCGACGCTCGATGCGCTCACGCCGGTCGCGGCCGACGACGATGTCGCCGTCGGTTCGACGACCAGCCGGGTCAGGTTCGCGGTCGCCAAGGACACGACCTACGTGTTCGCAGTGGACGGCAAGGCCGCCGCGACGGGCGACGTGGTCCTGAGCCTCACTTTCTCGCGACCGACCAACGACGACTTCGCCGACCGCGCCGTGCTCAAAGGATTTCCGGTGACGGCCACCGGATCGAACGTCGACGCCACCGCCGAGAACCTCGGCGACACCAGCAAGGCCGGCTTGCCCGGCGGTCAACCGGTGTGGTGGGAATGGACCTCGCCGACGAACGGCATCGTCGCCGTCAGCACCGCCGGCAGCAGCTTCGACACATCGCTGGCGGTCTTCACCGGCACATCCTTGGACGACCTCGCCGAGGTGAGGAGCAACGACAACTCCGGGCAACCGGGCTCCGGCGGGACGAGCCAGGTGATCTTCCCCGCCACCGCGGGCACGCGCTATCTCATCGCGGTGGACGGCTACTACGCGGCCACCGGGACGATCCAGTTGGGCATCTTCCCCGGGGATCCGCCCGCCAACGACAACTTCGCCGACCGCTCCGTCCTCACCGGGTTCTTCGCTTCGGCGACGACCTCGACCTTGAACGCCACGACCGAGATGGCCGCCGGCGAGAAGATCCTCGTGGTAACCAACCGATTGGGCGACCTCGACCTGAGCAGCGCCGGCTATTCCGTGTGGTGGACCTGGACCGCTCCGACCAACGGACAGGCGGAGATCTTCACCACCGACGTGGCCTTCGACACGCGGCTCGGTGTGTTCACCGGATCGACGCTCGGGGAACTGACCTTGGTGGCCAGCAACGACAACGACCCGCGGGTGACGACGTTCACGCCCGAGAGCCGTCTGCTCTTCCAGGTCGAGACCGGCACGACCTACCAGATCGAGGTGGACGGCAGCCTCTACAACGGCCATTCGGGTCGCTTCACCCTCAACCTGCGGTTGCTCCGCCCGCCCAAGGTGGTGGACGGCTCCACGGAGGTCCTGCCGGACGGCGCGGTGCGGTTCCAAGTGCAGGGCTTGCCGGGCCTCACGTATCAGGTCGAGCGCACGACCGACCTGAAGGCCTGGTCGCCGGTCACGCAGCTCACGCCCGCCACGGAGTTCTTTGCGGTCACCGATCCCGCGGGCCCGGGCAGCGCCCAGCGGTTCTACCGGTTGACGGCGTTGCCGTAGGGCGCCGTCCCCGATCGTGCGTCGACGGGGCCCGGCAGGGTGTGCGGTCCAGGCGTCTGGAGGCATGACTCCAGACGGCGCGGGGAGAATCCACGGACGGGCGGCAGTCCGTCCCTACCTTCATAGGTGGGGCTCGCGCTGCCGCGCGGCCCCATCTGCTCTGTGTCGCCCGCCCAAAAATCTCCACGGGGCGTAAGCAGTCGCCGACCTCTTCAGGCGCGCCCACTTGGATCTTTCCTCACACCACCTCGACTGACCGTCATCTCCGATCGCTCACCCCGGGAACTTCCGCTTGGCCGTCCGCACGTGCGTTGGCTAGCGTCCGTCCGCTTGATGAAGTTCACCGCCCTAGGCCTCGCCGTGTTGTCCATCGCGTCCGCGCTCGCCCGCGCCGAGGAACCCGCGACCACGACCGGCGACGCCGGCGATGTCGACGTGCGGTCGGCGGACGGCATGGGCGAGGTCGCGTTCGAGGACGGCGTCGCCACCGCGCAGAACGGCGTCGTCATCCGCTACCAAGGCAGCAAGCTGACCGCCAAGAAGGCCACCTTCGACCAGAAGGACCACACCGTGCTGGTCGAGGGCGACGTCACCATCGAGCACCCGGACAAGGCCGGCCGCACCCAGTTGTGGCGCGGCGAGAAGGCCCGGTACGACTACGTCGCCAAGAGCCTCGTCGCCGACGATTTCCGCGTCGGCCAACCTCCGTTCTTCGTCGCCGGCAAACATGTCTCCGGCGGCCAGACCAACTCGGTGCAGGTCGTGACCGATGCGGTGCTGACCTCCGACGACCTCGCCAAGCCCGGTTACCACGTCAAGGCCCGGAGCATCACCATCACCGACCGCAAGACCTTCACCGCGAAGGACGCCGTCCTCTACATAGGCGGCACGCCGGTGATGTGGTTCCCGACCTACACACGGAGCCTGGAGCGGCATCCGAACTTTTGGACGCTCACGCCCGGCTACCGGAGCCTCTACGGCCCGTTCATGCTCTCGAGCTACCACTATTCGTGGAGCACGAACGTCGAGACCGCGCTGGACCTCGATTGGCGGCAGAAACGCGGCATCGGCGGCGGACCGGAGATCAGCTACGACCTCGGCGATTGGGGCAAGGGCGACGCCTCGTTCTACTACACCCGCGACGACGCCCCGGGCGCCGATGCCTTCGGCAACGCGCTGCCCTCCGACCGGCATCGCACGACCTTCACCCACCAGCTGTCGCCGTGGGAAGGATTCAACGCCAAGGCGGTCGTGAGAGAGCAGGGGGATCCGCTGGTCACCCACGATTTCTTCGAGAGCGAGTTCCGGCGCGACACCCAGCCCAAGTCCTTCTTCGAGGCGAGCCAGTTCTGGCGGAACTTCAGCCTCGATGCCGTCGCCCAGCCGCAGATCAACGATTTCTTCCGCACCGTCGAACGCCTCCCCGACGTCAAGCTCACCGGCCTGCGCCAGCAGATCGGCGAGACGCCGCTCTACTACGAGTCCGAGAGCTCGCTCGCCTACCTGCGCTACCGCGAAGGTCTGCTCGGCAGCGGCGTGGCCACCAATTTCGCCGCGCTCCGGGCCGACACCTACCACCAGATCGTCCTGCCGCAGACGTTCTTCGGATGGCTGAACGTCACGCCCCGCACCGGCGGACGCTTCACGCACTACGGCGATCCCGACGGCTTGCCGACCTTCGGCGAGGCGCGCGACCGCTGGGTCTTCAACACCGGCGCCGAGGTCAGCTTCAAGGCCGCCCGCGTCTGGCCCGGGATGCGCAACGAGCTGCTCGATGTCGACGGCATCCGCCACATCGTCGAGCCGTCGATCAACTACGCCTACGTCCCGCGCCCCGACAAGACGCCGACCGAACTCCCGCAGTTCGACACCGAGCTGCCGTCCCACCGCCTCCTGCCGCTCGAGTTCCCGGACTACAACTCGATCGATTCCGTCGACAGCCAGAACACCCTCCGCCTCGGCCTGCGCAACAAGGTCCAGACCAAGAGGGCAGGGGACGTCGACAACGTGCTCAACTGGGCGCTCTACACCGATTGGCGCCTGCGGCCGCGTCCGGGCCAGACCACCTTCCCCGACCTCTACTCGGACCTCGATTTCAGCCCGCGTCACTGGATCGTGCTCAACTCCCAGGTCCGCTACGACATCTACGACCGCGACTGGCGCGAGGCCAACCACCGGCTGACGCTCCTGCCCAACGACACCTGGAACTGGACCCTCGGCCACCGGTACCTGCGGGACGACCCGACGAGCTACGGCCCGGGAAACAACCTCATCTCCAGCAGCCTGTACTACCGGGTCAACGAGGACTGGGGATTCCGCGTCAGCCATTACTTCGAATCCCGGGACGGCGTGCTCGAAGAGCAGTACTACACCGTGTACCGCGACCTCCGCAGCTGGACCGCCGCGCTCACGCTGCGCTTCCGCGACAACCGCACCGCCCGCGAGGATTGGGCGATCGTGCTCACCATGCAGCTCAAGGCCTTCCCGCGCTTCGGCCTCGGCAAGGACAGCAACCAAGCCGACTGGCTGCTCGGCAGGTAAGCGGCCCGGACCGGTCTCCCGGACCGGCCGTTTCGTGCGTCAGTGTATTGAATATAACAAACATTGTGCGGCGCAAGGAAAATGTTGCAGATTTCTACCGATGGGCAATACCTCGGGCGTGAAGAAAGAACCGAAATCGACCAAGAACAGCCCGAAACGCAAGCAAAACCGCGACATCCTTGCTCTTGACTTGCCACCGGACCTTTCCGCTGATTTGCAAGCTATCACCGAAGCTCACCCATTCACGCGGACCCGGCTCGGCCTCCATGCACTCCAATTGGCCATGCCAGAACTCAAACGCCGCTACCCGGT
>CANGMH010000261.1 GCA_947454005.1 Verrucomicrobiota bacterium | reverse complement strand
GGACGACCTTCTCCTTGGGTGGGAAATCGAGCCGTGACCGGACGCCCGATCAGACGCAGGCAGCCTACTTTTGGAGCGACTTTTCCGGGACGGTGACGCCACCGGGACATTGGGTCCAGATCACCTTGGCTCTGGCGGCGAGCAACCGGCTCGATCTTCCGGAAAAGGTCCGGCTCTTCGCGCTGGTCCAGGTCGCATCGGCGGACGCCGCTATCGCGTGTTGGGACGCCAAGTATTCCTACAATTCGTGGAGACCGGTGACGGCCATCCACGCCTTGAAGATCGGCGCGGGCAGCGTCGGATCCGAGAGCACCTGGGAGCCGTTGCTGCCGACCCCGGCACATCCGGAATACGTCAGCGGTCACAGCACCTTCAGCGGTGCCGCCGCGGAGGTCCTGCGCCGTTGGTTCGGTCGGGACGACCTGGCGTTCGACGTGGAGAGCGACACCGTTCCGGGCGTCCGGCGGCACTTCCCGACTTTGACGGCGGCAGCGCGCGAGATCGGGATGAGCCGTATCTGGGGCGGGATCCATTTCCGGTCGGCCGACCACGATGGCGCCGAACTGGGACGCCAAGTCGGTGCCTGGGTCAGCCGGACCTGCTTTGTGCCGGTCGCGAAAGCGGGAGAACTGATCGCGGTCCCGGGTGTTCCCAAGAACACCCCATAGGGACGACGAGGAATCTGGTTCCCCGATGCCGCCCGGAGGCGGTCCGATGGATCACGAGGCCGACAGGCAGACGAGGTCGCCTCGGTCGTTGCGGACGTAGATGCGGTCGCCGGCGTGGACCGGCGTCGTCCAGCAGGTCTTGCCCAGCACCTGGAGGCGCGAGATCTCGCCGAACGCCTCCTTGGAGGCCTTGATGGTGACGAGCTCGCCGCCTTCGGTGAGCGCGAGCACGGTCGACGTGCCGATGCCGATGGTGGTGCCGAAGCCGAAGCCTGCCTGCGCCCAGTTCGCCTTGCCGGTGGAGAGATCGACCGACACGAAGCGGCTCCCGGGGGTGCCTTGTTTGCCGTCGATGCCGTAGAGCACGCCGCCGAGGATCAAGCTGTTGTTCATCGCGTTCTTCACCTCGGTGCTGGTCCAGGCGGACGCGAGGGTCTTGCCGTCGAAATCGAGCATCTCCGCTCCGGTGTTGCTGGAGAGGAAGAGCCGCTTGCCGCCGGACAGCGCATAGGGCGTCGTGCCGTTCATGTCGAACATGGCCTTGAACGGATGCCGTGCGATCTCCGTGCCGTCCGCGGCGTCGAGCACCGAGAGGCCTTTGCCGTCGAGCGCGGCGATGAACTTCTTGCCGTCGCGGGCGAAGACCACCGCGGTGGTGTAGCCGGCCTGGTAGACGGTCTTGGAGGACCACAGCGGCTTGCCGGTGGCGAGATCGAGCGCGGCGACCTTGCCGGCGGCGAAGAGGACCCGTCCGCCGTCCACCACCGGCGAGCTGGCGAAACCCCAGTTGGGCAGCTTGAGCTCGGCGGCCTCGTCGAGCGAGGCCTTCCAGAGAACGGTGCCTTTCGCGGCGTCGAAGCAGAAGACCTGGCCGTCCTTGCTGAGGGTGATGAGCTTGTCGCCGACGACGGTGGGCGTGGCGTTGGGTCCGCCGGGATGCATCTTGGGCAGCAACTGCGCCTCGTAGGAGTGCTTCCAGACGACCGCGCCGGTGGCCGCGTCGAAGCAGAAGACGGTCTCCTGCGCCTTGGCGTCGTGGCCGAGGGTGTAGGCGCGGCCTCCGGCGACGGTGACCGCGGAATAGCCGAGCCCGACGTTGCCTTTCCACGCGACCTTCCATTTGGCGAGGTCGGGGACGAATTTATCAGAGGCGGGCGCGATGTTGTCGCCCGCCGGCCCGAGCCAATGCGGCCAATCGGCGGCGGCGAGCGGCAGCAGCGCGGCGAGGAAGCCGGCGGCGACGGGGACGATGGAGGGGAAGGGGAGACGGCGATGTTTCATTAGCAGAATGGAAAGGCGCGGGACATCGCTTACGACCGGGAGTCCGGCCGGAGGTTACGGGCGCCGGCCGCCGCCGATGATCACGCCGTCAATAGACGTATCCGAAGTGTCCCTGGCCGTCCGCCTGCCATCGGAGCTGGGCTTTCGGGCGCGTCTCCACGTGCCCGTCGGCGAAACCGGCGTTGACGTTGCGGACGTCCCCGCCCCAGACGTGGCCTTGGGACCCGCCGTTGATCAGGAAATGGATGTGGTCGTCGTCCCAGAGTCCCAGGATCCAGTCGGAGATGATGGGCATCGTCGAGATCGTCGGATCTTCGAGCTTCCGGGGCCAGGCATCCGGGACGCGGGTCTTCATCCGCTGCGGGTCGGGGAACTCCAGCGAGGAATCGCCCAGCCTCCGGGGAACCCACCATTGGAAGTCGGTCCCCATGAACGCGGCGCGCTGGACGTTCTTCTGCTCGTCCACCATGTCGTCGAGGGTGGCCAGCTCACGCCCGCGAAGATGCCGGAAGTTGTCCCGCTTGGTCTGCAGCCTCGCGGGCCGCAGCGGGCAGAACCACATCGGGAGCGTGACCCCGTGCGCGGCCATGCTCGGGACCATCTCATAGGCGACGAAATGGGCCCCGATCGACGGGTACCCCGTCATCTTGTCGGTCGGCAGCGGGAACGACGGGAGCCGGCCCTTGCCGTCGTCGGAAGCGTACGCGGCCGAGGCCACGCACCATTGGCGATAGTTGTTCGAGCAGGTCGCGACCTCGGCCCGGAAGCGTCCGTACGAGAGCGAGGGTAGGAGCAGGCCGGCCAGGACGGCGATGATGCCGACCACGACCATCAGCTCGATGAGCGTGAAACCGGCCGCGGGCGAGGGGCGGCGGGTGATGCTCATCGGCAGGATGGGCCGCGCTTCAGTACGCTTTGCGCAGATGGCTGGGCAGCACGTTCAGCTCGGCCCGGTATTTGGCGACCGTGCGGCGGGCGATCATGATGCTCTTCTCCTTGAGCTTGGCCACGAGGTCCTCGTCCGACAGCGGCGAGCCCTTGTCCTCGGCGGCGATGAGCTCGGCGAGGATGGTCTTCACGCTGGTGTTGGACATGGTGCCGCCGCCCTCGGTGGCGATGGCCGAGGTGAAGAAGTACTTCATCTCGAAGATGCCCTGCGGCGTGGCCATGTACTTGCCGGAGACGGCGCGGCTCACGGTCGTCTCGTGCACGCCGACGACCTCGGCGACCTGGACCATGGTCATCGGCCGCAAGTGGGTGACGCCCTCGTCGAAGAAGGCCTTCTGCCGTTTCACGATCTCGTTGGCGATGTTCAGGATCGTGCTCTGCCGCTGGTGGATGCTCTTGATCAGGAATTTCCCGGCCTTGATCTTGTCGCGGATGTATTCGCGGACCTCTGGCGTGGTGTCGGCCAGCGAGAGGAGGTCCTTGTAGGTGTTGCTGATCCGCAGGTGCGGCACATGGTCGTTCTCGGTGTTGACCACGTAGCCGCCATCCGCGGTCTTGAGGACGGTGACCTCGGGGAGGACGTACTGGTTGGAATCGGGCGCGTAGACACGACCGGGACGCGGGTCGAGCTGGCCGATGTTGGCGGCCAGCGTCTGCGCCTCGGTGACGCTGACGCCCAGTTGCCGGGCGATCTCCGGATACCGGCGCTTGCCCAGCGATTCCATGTGGTCGCGGACGATCTCGTACTCGCGCGATTTCTCCCGGCCGGCGCGCTCCAACTGGAGCATGAGGCATTCGCGCAGGTCGCGTGCGCCGACACCGGGAGGCTGGAAGCTCTGCACGACCTTCAGCGCCGCTTCGAGGTCCTCGAGCGGGATGCCGGTGGAGAAGGAGAGCTCGCTCAGCCCCGACTGGAGATAGCCGTGGTCGTCGATGTTGCCGACGAGCAGCTCGGCGATCTGGCGGAGGCGTTCGTCGAGATCCGAGGTGCGGACCTGGTCCAGCAATTCCGACTGGAGCGAAGCGTCGGCGGTGAGCGAATCGAACATGAACTGCCGGCGCTCCTCGTCCTCGGGGGTCGAGCGGTTCACCGTGTTCGCGGCGGAGAAATGGTCGCGCCACTCCTGGTCGAGCTGGAGCAGCTTCTGGAGGTCGGCGTCGAACTGGTCCACCGGCTCGCTGTCGGGCTTCTCGGTGGCGGGATCGTACTGGGTGTCGGCGGGCGGTTCCTGCGGATCCAGTTGGGCGGCCGCGTCGTCGGACCGGGAATCCTTCTCCTCCTGGGTCGTCTCGGTGACCGACGCCTCCTCCAGCATCGGGTTCTGCTGGAGCTCCTGCTCGACCATGGCCTTCAGCTCGAGCACGGGTGCCTGCAGCAGCGCCAGCGATTGCTGGAGCTGCGGCGACAGCACCATCTGCTGCGACATGCGCTGCGATAGATGAAGGCCTTGGGACATCGTCTGTGCGCCGAGATTACCGCCGTCCACGCGGCGCACAAGCCTTGTGCGTGATCTGGCACGGAACTTGAGCTTGCTATCGTCGGTCGGTCCGGGCACCGGCGAAGTGCGCGGACCCCTCCGCTTGCGCGGTGTCCGGAGGAATCCACTTCGCCCCGCCGGAGCGCCTGCATACCCTCCCGGCGTGTCCGTGCAGTTCACCATCTTGGGCAGCGGTTCCGGCGGGAACTGCGCCTATCTCGAAGCGGGCGAGACGCGCCTGCTCATCGACGCCGGTTTCAGCGCGCGGCAGATCCGCGAACGCCTGGCCGGCATCGGACGCGCGCCGGAGGGGCTCACCGGGATCCTCGTGACCCACGAGCACGGCGACCACATCGCCGGCATCGGCGCGCTGTGCGGCAAGACGGGCACGCGCATCTACGCGAACCGCTTCACCCGCGAGGCGATCGAGCGTCAGTTCGCGGCCGCGCGGCTGGAGTTCGCCGTGTTCGAGACGGGCGCGGCCTTCACGTTGGGCGAGGTGGAGGTGCAGACCTTCAGCGTGCCGCACGACGCGATGGATCCGGTCGGCTTCATGCTCCGGACGGCCGCCGGCAACATCGGTTTCCTCACCGACCTCGGCCACGCGACCAAGCTCATCCTCGAACGGGTTAAGGCGGCCAACGTGCTCGTGCTCGAAGCGAACCACGACCTGAAGCTCCTCCAGGAGGACACCAAACGCCCGTGGAGCACCAAGCAGCGCATCCTCGGACGCCACGGCCATCTGTCGAACGATGCCGCCGCCGAGGTCGCCGCCCAACTGGCGAACGCCGACCTCCACCGCATCTACCTCGGCCACCTGAGCCGCGATTGCAACCGGCCGGCGCTGGCCCACAAGGCGGTCGCCGGCCGACTCCAGTCCATCGGCGCGGTGCATATCGCCGTGGACAACACCTCGCAGGAGACGCCTAACCCGACGCTGCCGCTGGCCGGGCTGCGGTTGCTGTGAAGGCGGGAAGCGGCTGCCGACCGATGAGCATAGAAGTCCACAGGAGCGCGGGCGGCCCGCCCGCGCGGAATGCGCGGCACACGACGCGCGGGCGGGCCGCCCGCCCTCCTGTCGTCCGGCGAGCCCGATCCATCTGCCTCCGTCCGTGGCAGTCCACGGTCAGAAATCCTCGCCTCCGATGACCGGCCAGCTCGCGCTCGTCCTCCATGCGCATCTGCCGTTCGTGCGGCATCCGGAGCACGCGCGCTTCCATGAGGAGACGTGGCTGTTCGAGGCGGTCACCGGGTGCTACCTGCCGCTGCTGGAGCAGATGGACGGCTGGACGCGCGACGGCTTGCCGTGGCGGTTGGCGATGTCGCTCACGCCGACGCTCTGCGCGATGCTGGATGATCCGGTGCTCCAGGTGCGTCACGAGCGCCACGTCGCGTCGTTGCTGGAACTGGCGGACAAGGAGCTGGAGCGGACGCATCTCGACCCGGCGCTCAACGCCCTCGCCGCCTTCTATCGCGGACGGCTTCTCACCGCGGCGGAGACGGGCCGCGGGATCCGGAGCGTCGTCGACCGCTTCGCCGCGCATCAACGGGCCGGCAACCTGGAGATCATCACCTGCGCCGCGACCCACGCGTTGTTGCCGTTGCTCATCGATGAACCGGCGTCGATCCGGGCCCAGATCGGCACCGCGGTCGCCGCCCACGAGCGGTGGTTCGGTCGGAAGCCGCGAGGCATCTGGCTTCCGGAATGCGGTTGGGCGCCCGGCCTG
>CANGMH010000260.1 GCA_947454005.1 Verrucomicrobiota bacterium | reverse complement strand
GACCAACTGTTGTTCGGCGACCGTCGGGACATAGATATCCACCACCGTCTTGGCCTGCGCGGCATCGTTGGCGGCGGTGAGGGTCACCGGGAAGTCGACCCCGGAATCTTCGGTCAACGCCGTGTAGACGAACGTCCCGGTGACACGTCCTCCGGCATCCGCGCTCCTGCTGCTGAACGACCAGACCCCGGTGGCGGGCGATGTGCCGGCAGGCGTCGAGACGGTGAATGCCCGGCCTTCGGGATCGGTGACCTCGAAGCGCAGGGTGACATTCTCCCCGGGCCGTAGCGATTGGTCGCTGAATTCGTTGGTGAGCTTGTCACCGGGGCGGATGAGCCCGGCCAGTTCCGCGGTGAAGCGGATCGTGGGTGGTTTCGGCGCGGCGATGATATCGGCGCGTCGCGTCGGGATGATCTGATACCCGGAGGTGCGTGGGTCGCTGGAGTCGGACTGGCCGAGCACGCCGATGATGGTCGCCGGTCCGTCCGGTTTGTCCTGGCCGAGAAGATCGAGGACCCGGGCATCGACGCGCAGGATGAAATCGCCTCCCGTCGAGGTGGTGACCTTGAGGTTCGCGGCGGCGGTGGGGAACTTGGGGTCCTTGGTGTCGATGGTCACGTCCGCGAGCGAGACGACGCTGCCTTCGAGCCGTTCGATGGCGGGAACGTCGTCGACGATGCGGACATCCAACGGCTTTGGCGCGGGCAACGGGTTGCCCAGCGAGAGCACCTCGATCCGGTGCTTGGCGTTGACGGCGTCGAGGTCGAGCTTGAGCAAGCCGCTGGAATGCCCGAGCTGGCCGGTGGCGCGGACCTTTGCTCCGGCGGGCGGGCAGTTGGTGCCGGCCAGACCATCGACGAAGACGGCGATGCCGGCCGTCGCGTCTTGGAGAAAAAACAGCGTATCGGACGGCACCGCGAGGCTGGTCCACGAGGTCACGATGCCTTCGATCGTGTAGAGCTGCTTGGTGTCGACGGGCGTGAACTTGACCGGATCGACCAGCGTGCGGAGGAAGGCGATGTCGGTGGCAATCACCTCCGGTGGAGGAGCGGTGACGATGAGCGTCGCCGGATCGCTGAATGCCTGGCCGGAGGCGTTGCGGATCCGGACGCGGTAGATGCCGGCCTGGGTGGACGACGCTTTCCGGAGGGTGAGGGTGTCCCCGGTCGCGCCCGGGATCTCGCTATCGGCCAAGAACCATTGGTAGGTGAACGGCGCGGTGCCTGATGCGATGACGGTGAACGCTGCGTCGGCACCCGAGACCACGGTGACGTCGGCCGGTTGCCGCGTGATGACGGGCGGAGCCCCCGCCGGGGTCACCACGAGCACCGCCTCGGCGCTGGTGGCGGTGCCCAAGGCATTCGAGACCACGACGCGGTAGGATCCGGAATGTGCCGCCACGACCGAGGACAAGGTGAGCGTCGCCCCGGTCCCGCCTTCGAGCTCGATGCCGTCCTTTTCCCATCGGTACACGAGGGGCGCGGTCCCGGTGGCTTCGACGGTGAAGACGACGTCGGTGCCGGCCGACACGGTCTGGCTCGTCGGCGGTCGGGTGATGACCGGCTGGGTGGGCGTCGGGTCCACGGGATTTCCGGCCAACGCCTCCTCGAAGGTGGTCGCGACGACCAGGTCATCCACTGCGACGACACCCATGCCGGCGCCGCTGCTCAGCGATTGTCGGAAGCCTAAGGCGAGCACCGGGATCCCGCTGGTCGCATCGGTCGTGACGACGTTCAGGTCCGAGGCCGACGTCGGATCCACCCAAAGCGTGGATATCCCGGCCTTCACGTCGTGCCGGACGACGATCGTATGGGTCGAGCCTTGTGCCAGGTCCGTGGGCAGATAACTCGCCGCGGCCGTCGTGGCGGCGATCCCCAACCGGAGGGAGCCCTTTGCCGCTCCGGCCGCCGAAGCGAAGACCCGTGCGCGGAAGCCGGAGGTCGCGTCCTTGAGATGGGCGAAGTACGTCCCGGCTCCGGACGGCAGCGTGGTGAAGCTCGCCTTGAAGCGGGCATAGAGCACGACGCCTGAAGCGGGGTCGTAGGGCGCTCCGCCGATGGCTGTGTTGATGTCCTCCGATTCCTTCTCCGTGAGGTTCAACTTGCCCGCGGTCGTGTCGGCTTGGCCCGCGGTGCCGCTGTGGTTGTTCCATCGTCCCCCGGAGTTGGTGGTGATGGGTCCGTCGGGGTAGGCGAACTCGTCGGACAAAAGGACCGATGCGCGCGTCACGGGCGCCGAGAAGGCCAAGGTGAAGAGCAGGCAGAGCAGGTTCGTTCTCATCGGACGGCCATGGATCGGATGTTTGTGGGAGGGTCAGAAGAGGCCGCGCCTTGAAGCGGGGAAAGCCGTGCGGTCCAAGGCGCTCAAAACGATGCGTGGCCGGCCGGCGGAACGCGGGTTCGACGCCAGCCGTCTCCGAGAGGTCGGCGCCCAACGAACAGCCAAGATGACGGTCATCGTGGTCACGACGAGTGGTCCGGTCGTTGTTCCGGTGATATCAGCAGACCGTTTGCCCGGGAGTTCGGGACACCCCTCCTATCCCCCGTTGGTCTCTCATCTACCGTGGTGTGATAATGGTAAACAGCCTAACACGGTCAAGAAAAACCCTAGCTACGATAAGAACACATCGACGTAAGCCGAGTGCTGGACGCACCATGAGGATTTCTCGCCGCCACCGAGGTTCTGTGGCGGGCGGGTCAGCGATCCGCAGCCGCCGGCTTCAGACCAAATCCCCGATGCGGAGGAGGCGGAGGACCGGCTCTTTTGCCGCGCGGGACAGAGCGAGATCGACACCGAACTCGGCGATCCAGTCGTTGTGGCCGTCGGGATCGACGAGCACCTGTTGGATGCGCCAGCTCAGTTTGCCCTCCGCGGGCAGCACGTAGGTGTGGCGGAGGTTCCGCGCCTCGGGGTCGAGGCAGATGAAGCGGTGGCCCGAGTGGTAGGCTTCGAGGATCTTGCGCAGCCGGTCCGCGGTCCAGGGTTGCCCTTCGCCGTCCTCGGGGAACGACGGGACGGCGAGCGCCTGCTCGAGGTCGTGGTCGGCCAGCGCGCGGAGGAACGCGAAGGCCTTGTTGCGGATGGACGCGGTGAACGCCTTCGCGTCGCGGGTGACGTCCTGCGCCGCCGCCTCGGCGCCGGGCGGCCGGAGTTCGGGCGCGTCGGCGACGGGGGCGACGCGGTCCGGGTCCCGCATCTTCTCCCATTCGTCGAGCAGGCTGGAATCGACCTGCCGGAGCATCGCGCCGAGGTAGAGCTCCATCTCGCGGACGGCATCGTCCTTGGCCGCGTCCGGCACGGTCTGGGCGAGCACCTTGTAGACGCTGTTCAGGTGCCGGAGCAGCACGCCCTCCGCGCGCTGGAGGTCGTAGGTCTTGATGTAATCGGCGAAGGAGCGGAACTGCTCGAACATCTCCCGCGCGATCGATTTCGGGCGGATGTTCTCCTTGCCGACCCACGGATGCTTGTCGGCCCAGGCGTTGAAGGTGTCGTAGATGAACTCCCGCTTCGGCTTCGGATGTTCCAGTTTCTCCAGCTCCTCCATGCGCTGGTCGTATTCCATCCCTTGCGCCTTGAGCTCGGCGATCTTGTCGCCCTTCAGCCGGCTGAGCTGGGCGCGCAGGATGGCGTCCGGATCCTCGAGGATCGATTCGACGAGCGTGACGAGGTCGAGCGCGTAGTCGGGCGCCTGGCGGTCGAGAAGCGGGATCGTGTCGAGCAGGTAGAGCGACAGTACCTGGTTGAGCGAGAAGTCCTCGGGCAGCGCGACGTTGACGCGGAGCTTCCGGGCCTGCGCCGCCGGTGTCCCCGGGACCGGCGGGAGGATCTCGATGATCCCGCGGTCGACCAGCGAGCGGAAGAGCTGCCACGCGCGCTTGGTGTGCGCCTTCTTCTGCTTCGCCGAATCGTGGCAACGGCGGATCATCTCGCGCATGGCGCGGCATCCGTCGCCGGGCCGGCCGAGGACGTTGAGCAGCATCGCGTGCGTGACCTGGAACCGCGACGTGAGCGGCTCCGGCGGCGCGGTCATGAGACGCGTGTAGGTGTTCTTGTCCCAGTTGACGAAGTTGTGCTCCGGCGCCTGGCGCTTCACGACCTTCTTGCCGGTGCTCCTCGATTTCTCCTCCAGCTTGAGGTTCTCGATGACATGCTCCGGGGCCTGCGCGACGACCCATCCGACGTCGTCGTGGCCCTTGCGTCCGGCGCGTCCGGCGATCTGGTGGAAATCGCGCGCGGCGAGGATCGCCACCTTCTCTCCGCTGTACTTGCACAGCCGGGTGAAGAGCACCGTGCGGATGGGGACGTTGATGCCGACGCCGAGGGTGTCGGTGCCGCAGATGACCTTGAGCAGGCCGCGCTGGGCGAGCTGTTCGACGAGGATGCGGTACTTCGGCAGCAGGCCCGCGTGGTGCAGGCCGATGCCGTGCCGCAGCCACTTCTTGAGCTCGGGCCCGTACGGGCTGGCGAACCTGGAGTTCTCGATGGCGGACGCGACCGCCGCCTTCTCGTCGCGCGACGCGACGGTGATGCTCGTGAAATCCTGCGCGCTCTCGGCGGCCTCCTTCTGGGTGAAGTGGACCACGTAGACCGGTCCCTTGCCGTCGGCGATCAGGCTCTCGAGGGTCTTCGCCAGCGGCAGCTCGGAGTACGCGAAATCCAGCGGCACCGGCCGCGTGCCCGAGCGCACGGTCACCGTGGGACGTCCGTTCAGCCGCGTGAGCTCCTGCTCGAAGAACGCGGTCTCGCCGAGCGTGGCCGACATCAGCAGGAAGCGCGTCCGCGGCAGCGTGAGCAGCGGCACCTGCCAGGCGACGCCGCGGTCGCGGTCGGAGTAGTAGTGGAACTCGTCCATCACCACGTCGTGGACCCGCGCGTCCGCGCCGTCGCGGAGGGCGATGTTCGCGAGGATCTCGGCGGTGCAGCACACGATGGGCGCGTCGTGGTTCACCGTGGCGTCGCCGGTGCTGAGGCCGACGTTCTCCGGACCGAACTCGCGGCAGAGCGAGAGCCACTTCTCGTTCACCAGCGCCTTGATCGGGCAGGTGTAGAACGAGCGCCGGCCCTTCGCGAGCGACTGGAAATGCAGCGCCGACGCGACCAGCGATTTGCCGGATCCGGTGGGCGTGTTGAGGATGACGTTCTTGTCCTCGAAGAGCTCGAGGACGGCCTCCTCCTGCGCCGGGTAGAGCTCCAGGCCCTTGGTCGTCGTGTAGTCGAGGAAGCCGCCGAGCAGGGCGTCGTTGCCGAGCGATGCGGTCTTGGTGAGTTGGTCGTAGAGCGTCACGCGTGGAACGCAGTGACTAGCGGAGCCGCTGGTGGGTGGGAAGCGGCATCCGCGCCCCGGCTGCGGCGCCTCAATCCTTCAGCAGCTTGCGGATGGCGCCGAGCAGGACGGATTCCGCCTCCGGGCCGACGTTCGAGGAACGCGGCTCGGTCTCGTATCCGCCCTCGGTGTAGGCGCGCGCGGTGCCGATGTACCAGGGGCCGTAGTCGCCGTACGCCGCCATCGCCACGAAGCGGTCGGGACGCTCGGCCTTCGCGGCGAGCTGGTATTCGACGAACAGCTCGCCGGGCAGATGCAGGACGCGGGCGCGTCCGAGCGCGAGGCATCCGACGTCGATCGTCCGGCCGGCCTCGCAACGGCGGAGCCACGCGAGACGGGACGCGCCGCCCTGGGTGACGAACGGCGCGGCGCGGCCGCGCATCTCGGCCTGGAGCTTCGCGGCGTCGAGGTGCTTGGACGGCGCCAGCGAGACCGCCTCGGTGCGCCACGCCACCGCATCGGCCGACAGCGGCTCGCGCTTCGTCGCCGCCCAGGCGCGCTGCATGCCGTCCGCGAGCCGCTCGGCGAGCACGAGGCGGTTGGTGGGCGAACCGTCGTTGTATTTTCCGGCGCCGATGTTGCCGCCGGCCCCGTTGAAATGGACGTGCAGCGCGCCCGGGACGGCGAGCTGGCGCATGAACCGCGCGATGCCCGGGAAATCGGGGTTCGCGATGCCGGTGCGGTAATAGCTCTGCGGATGCGTGGCGTAATAGCTCAGCACGGCGACCGGTCGTTCCCCGTCCCAGAAACTGACCAGCGAGACCTCGGGATCGATCGTGCCCTCCGGTTCCGCCCGGAGCGCCGGGTCGGT
>CANGMH010000259.1 GCA_947454005.1 Verrucomicrobiota bacterium | reverse complement strand
CCTTCAGCGACACCACCTCGACCGGCGAGTGCATGTAGCGGTTCGGCAGGCTGATCAGCGCGCTCGGGATGCCGCCGCGCGTCCAGAAGATCACGTCGGTGTCGGTGCCGCTGCTCGCGCTCATCGCCTCGTGCTGGAGCGGGATGCCTTTGGCCCCGGCCAACTGCTCGAGCCGCGCGACGACCTCGGGATGGTTGCAGCCGCCGTGGGTGAGCGCCGGCCCCGCGCCGATGCGGATGTCGCCGTGCTGCTCCTTGCTCACGGTCGGATAATCGGTGGCGTGGGTCACATCCACCACGAGCGCGATGTCCGGTTTGAGCGAGTAGGCGATCTGGCGCGCGCCGAGCAGGCCGACCTCTTCCTGGATGTTCGAGACGGCGCAGACCTCCGCGGCGAACTTGCCGCCGTGCTCCTTGAGAAGGCGGAGCGTCTCGGCGACCGCCCAGGTGCCGATGCGGTTGTCGAAGGCCCGCGCGACCGCGAGGTCCCCGCGCAGCATCTCGAACCGGTCGTTCAACGTGATCGGGTCGCCGATGCGCACGAGCTTCAGCGCCTCCGCCTTGCTGCCGACGCCGATGTCGAGGAAGAGGTCGTGGATCTTCGGCGCCTTGGGCTCGCCTTCCATCTTCTGAAGGTGCGGCGCGACGTTGCCGACGACCGCGAGGACGGGGCCGCCGCGGGTGTGGATGGTCACGCGCTGGGCCTTGGTGATGGCCGGGTCGATGCCGCCCATGCGGCGCACGTGGATGTAGCCGGCCTCGGTGACGTGGTTGACCGCCATGGCGATCTCGTCGGCGTGCGCCGCGAGCATGATGCGCGGCGAGCCGCCTTTGTTGGCGACGGCGACGCAGTTGCCGTAGGCGTCGGAGAACGTCTCGTCCGCGTACGCCGCCACATGGTCGAGCCACACGCGTTGGCCGCGGGTCTCATGGCCGACCGGGCTGGGGGTGTTGACGAGCGTCTCGAGGAAGCGGAGCGATTCGGTGCGCATGGCGGCGAGCGTAGAGGGGTGTCGTCGCGCGGCAAGGGTCCGTCCGAAAAGGTCGTCGCCAAAGGCCGCTCCAGCCGGCGGGACACCGGAAACAGGGCATGTTCCCGCCAAAAACGCTTTCCCTCCTCGCCGTTCGCCGTGTGATGGTGCGGCATGCCTGAGCGCGAACCCGCCGGAGAAAGGGTCTATCGCGGCACCGCCGTCGCCGGCGGCGTCGCGCACGCGCGCATCCTCCGCCTCGGCCAGGCGTCGCAGGAGGTCCCGCAGCACCGGCTGGAGGAGGGCGAGATCGATGCGGAGATGGCGCGGTTCCAGGAAGCGCTCGTCGAGACGCGCCGCCAGATCGCCGACGTGCAGCGCCGCGTCAGCGCGGCGATGGGCGCGCAGGAGGCCGGGATCTTCGAGGCCCATCTGATGGTCCTGGAGGACCCGTCGTTGCTCGACCAGGTCGGAACGCGGGTCCGCGCGGGGCGCGAGAACGCCGCGTCCGCCTTCCACGCGGTCGCCGGCAAGTACGCCGCCGCGCTCGAGGCGGCGGACGACGATTACCTCCGCGAACGGGCGGCCGACCTGCGCGACCTCTCGACGCGGGTCCTGGACAACCTGCTCGGCATCGTCGGCGAATCCGACCTGTCGCACCTGACCGGGCCGGTCATCGTCGTCGCGCACGACCTGTCCCCGAGCACGACGGCCATGCTCGACCGGAGCAAGGTGCTCGGGTTCGCGACGGATGTCGGCGGGAAGACGAGCCACACGGCGATCATCGCCCGGAAGCTCCGCATCCCCGCGGTGGTCGGCCTCGGCGACGTGACCCGCAAGGTCCGCAGCGGCGAGTACGCCCTGATCGACGGCCATGGCGGCGCGCTGACCGTCAACCCTACGGACGCCACGCTCTTCCAGTACGGCCAGATCCGCGAACGCCGCGCCGCGCTGGACGAACGTCTCCGCGACCTGCGCGGCCAGCCGGCGGTCACGATGGACGGCGTCCGCCTCGTCCTCGCCGCCAACATCGAGGACCAGGGCGACATCGCCGCGGTCAAGGAATCCGGCGCCGAGGGCGTGGGTCTCTTCCGCACCGAGTTCCTCTTCCTCGAACCCGGCGCGTCGCCGGACGAGGAGAAGCAGTACCTCGCCTACCGGGCCGTCGCCGAGGCGTGCGCGCCCGCGCCGGTGGTGGTCCGCACGCTCGACCTCGGCGGCGACAAGCTCTTCGCCGGCCAGCACCACGAGGCCAACCCGTTCCTCGGCTGGCGCGCGATCCGCATCAGCTTGTCGGATCCGGCCCTCTTCCGGCCGCAGCTCCGGGCCGTGCTCCGCGCCAGCGCCCACGGCAACGTGAAGCTGATGTACCCGATGATCTCGTGCCTCGACGAGCTCCTCGCGGCCAACGCGCTGCTCGAAGGATGCCGCGCCGAGCTCCGGCGGGACGGCGTGCCGTTCGACGAGAAGATGGAGGTGGGCGTGATGATCGAGATCCCGTCCGCGGCGCTGATCGCGCCGGCGCTCGCCGAGCACGCGGATTTCTTCAGCCTCGGCACGAACGACCTGACCCAGTACACGCTCGCGGTGGACCGCTTGAACCAGCGGGTCGCCCACCTGCACACGCCGACGCATCCGGCGATCCTCCGGTTGATCCAGCTCACCGTGGAAGCGGCGCACGCCCGGGGCCGTTGGGTCGGGGTGTGCGGCGAGATGGCCGGCGATCCGGCCGCGATCCCGCTGCTCGTGGGTCTGGGCGTCGACGAGCTGAGCGCGACCCCCGCGGTCCTGCCGGCCGCCAAGTTCCTCCTGCGCCGGCTCAAGCTGGCCGAGGCGAAGGCGCTCGCGGCCGAGGCCCTGGCCTGCCCCAGCGCCGCGCGCATCCAGGCGCGTTCGCTCGCGGTGGCGAAGGCCTGCGCGCCGGAGCTCTTCGTCGAGGGATGAGGAGTCGGCCGGCGCGGGGATGCCGGTCTTCGACCAGCCCGGACGTCAACGGGTGCGGGGCGGCGTGCCGGTCCTGGAACTCCAGCGCAAGCGCGTCTCCCAGCGGCTGGTGCCGGATTCTTCCTCGATGTGGGCCATCATCTCCGTGGGGGTCTCGGCACCCAGTTTACGGAGCTTGATGTAGAGGAGGGCAGGGACGATCGAGAGCACCGGGTCGAAGAGGATGCTCGTGAGGCCCGCGAGCTCGGAGGCGATGGTCAACCGCAGCCCGCTATCGGCGGTGGCCGGGACGCCCATGGCCCCGGCCATCAGTTGCCGTGCCGCCGCGGGGAACGCGACCGTGAACAGGGTCGCGATGCATGCGGTGATGACGACCCCGGGCCACGACCGGGCGGCCAGCAGGTGCGACCGGGCGAGCGCCGGCTTGGATGTCGACCCTTCCATCAGCACCACCGCCGGCCAAAACGAGTAGCGCGCGAGCATCACGATCCCGGGCAGGAACAGCAGCGCGAACCCGATGGCGATCCGCAGCGTGGCCTGGATGCCGGTCCATAGGAACGGCCGCCAGTTCCGCAGGAGCACGACGAAGGCGGAGCGCAACCGCACCGGCCGGAACGGGGCCACCGCCAACTGGGCGACGATGATGGCGGTGACGCCGGAGATGACCGACGGCGTCAGGAAGCTGGCCAGGGCCTTCAGGATCCCCTGCGGCATGGTGAAGCTGCCGGTTGCAGGACCGTGCGACGGATAGGTCGCGAGCTGCAGCAGGATGGTGCCCACTGAGAGGACGATCGACGGGGCATGGGCCAACACCGACAGGAGCAGGAACGAGGGGAAATATTCGCTGTAGAGCGAGAACGCCTGCCGGTAGAGCCGCCCCAGACCGTCGGCATTGGCCCGGACGGCGTTGGCGAACGCCAGGGCCGATCGGGGGCGGGCGGCGGGATCCTTCGCCAACGCGGCCATGATGACCTTCGCCACGCCTTCGGGCACATGCCTGGCGTGTCCCCGCAGCGGCGGCGGCGGATCCTCGAGGTGCGCCTTCAGCACGGCGGGGGCTTCGCCAGGGAACGGCGGCGTGCCGGCGAGCATCTGGTAGGCGATCACCCCGAGGCTGTAGATGTCGGAGCTCGCGTCCAACGAGTCGCCGCGGCACTGCTCGGGCGACATGAACCAAGGTGTTCCCAGGATCGCACCGGGGCGGGTGAGGTGCACCTCGGGCGTGGCCCCGGCGGGCGTGGTCCCGGCGGGCGACGGCGATGCGCTCCCGCTCACGGCGACCGGTTCCGATGGAGCGGGTGGTGTCGGCGACGCCAGGACGGCCCCGGGGGCCGCGCCGGCCGGCAGCTCGCCGGTGGCCAAGGGCGTGACATGGATGGTGGGCCGTGCGCCTCCGCCGGGTCGGGCCCGGGCCGGAGCCGGACCGGCCATCGGCGCTTCGTTCTCGCCGACCTTGGCGATGCCGAAGTCGAGCACCTTGGCGCGGTAGCCGCCGAGGCCGTTCGGTTCGAGCCAGATGTTGTCCGGCTTGAGGTCGCGGTGGACGATGCCCTGTTGGTGCGCCTCCTGGACCGCGCCGCAGACCTGTTCGAGGATCTCGACCACCCGCTGGAGGGGAAGGCGGGGCTCCTCCGTCAGCACCGTGGCGAGGCTGCAGCCGTCCAGGTACTCCATGACGAGATAGGCGATGCTGCCGTCGGAAGTCGGCGCGAAGCCGAAGTCGGTCACATCGACGATGTTGGGATGGCGCAGCCGGCCCGCCGCCCTGGCCTCGCGCTGGAACCGCTCGATCGACTCCGGGCGGTCCATGAGCTGAGGGGAGATGAGCTTCACCGCCACCTGGCGGTCCGTGCCGACGTGGGTGGCGAGATAGACCGCGCCCATCCCGCCCCGCCCGAGCAGGCGTTCCAGGCGATATTTTCCGTCGAGGGTCCGACCGAGGTGACGATCCAGAACGTTCATCTTGGGCACCGCCGCGGGAGGCCGGTGGCTCAGTCCGGGGAGGCTCCCCGGTCCGCCGACCTTTGTCGACTTCCGCTGCCGGGGGCCGCGGCGGAGCCGGACGGCGCCAGAGATGACGGGCGGCGCGGCTGAAGAACCGGCTTTGATTTCTCCGCCGTTCATGCACAGCGTCCTCTCCGCCATCTGAGCCATCGCCTATGAAAGTCCTCATCCTCGCCGCCGGCTACGCCACGCGTCTCTATCCGCTCACGATCACGCAGCCGAAGCCGCTGCTGCCGGTCGCCGGGAAGCCGATGATCGACTACGTGCTCGACAACATCGCGCCCATCCCCGGCATCGACCGCGTCTACATCGTCACGAACGCCAAGTTCGCCGGTCACTTCCAGAAGTGGGCGGACCAGTACCGCGCCACCAAGGCGAAGCTCGAATTCACGATCGTCAACGACGGCTCCACCGACGACTCCAACAAGCTCGGCGCCATCGGCGACCTCGCCCTCGTGCTCGACCGCGAGCAGGTGGACGACGACCTCATCGTGGTCGCGGGCGACAACCTCTTCAGCCAGTCGATCGAGAAGTTCGGCATCTTCTGCCGCGAGAAGGGCCAGCCGGTCCTCGGCATCCACGACGTCGGTTCCCTCGACCTCGCGAAGAAGTACGGCGTCGTGGACACCGACGCGGCCGGCCGCATCACGAGCTTCGTCGAGAAGCCGCAGGACCCGGCGTCCACGCTCATCGGCATCGCGCTCTACTACTATCCGCGGGCCACGCTCCCCCTGATCCGCCAGTACGTCGCCGAGGGCAACAACCCGGACCAGCCGGGGCGCCTCATCCAGTGGCTCTACCCGCGCGTCCCGGTGTTCACCTGGAGCGTGCCCGGGATCTGGTACGACATCGGCTCGAAGGAGACGCTCGAAGAGGCCAACCGGATCTACGGGAAACGGTGAGCGTCCCGGTCCTCGACATCCGCGGGCTCACCATCGTCCGCGACGGCACGGTCATCCTGCGCGACCTCTCCTGGCGCGTGGAACCCGGCCAGCATTGGGTCGTGCTCGGCGCCAACGGGTCGGGGAAGACGTCCCTGCTCGCGGCCCTCACCGGCTATCTCATGCCCACGTCGGGCGAGATCACGCTGCTGGGACACCGTTTCGGAGAGACCGATTGGCGCGTGCTGCGCACCCAGATCGGTCTCGTGAGCTCGTCGGTCCGGCAGATGATGGCGGATTCCGAACCCGCGCTCTTCACGGTGGCGAGCGGCAAGTACGCGATGATCGACTTCTGGGGCACGCCATCCCGGGCCGACCGGGCGCGGGCCAAGGAACTGCTCGCGCTCACCGAGTGCGGCCATCT
>CANGMH010000258.1 GCA_947454005.1 Verrucomicrobiota bacterium | reverse complement strand
AATCGAGCAGGCCGACGGTCGCGCCGAGATGACGGAGCGCGCAGGCGAGGTTGACGGCGCAGGTGGATTTGCCCACGCCGCCCTTCCCGGAGGCGACGGCGACCACGCGGTGGAGCCCGGGGATCTTGTTCTTGAGAGCGGTCCCCGGTGCCGTCGCGGCGGCCTGCTGCGCGGACGGCACCCGCACCTGCACGTGGGCGTCGGTGAGGCCTTCGATGCGGTCGCGCAACGCCAGCCGCGCCGCTTCGGCGATCTGGTCGCCGAGCGCGGGGTTCGGCGTCGTGAGCTCGATGAGCACACCCACGGCGGTGCCGTCGACCTGGATCTCCTTGACGAGACCGAACGACACGATGTCGCGGCTGTAACCGGGATATTTGACCGTCTTCAGGACGGCGAGGACTGCTTCTTGGGTCATGGACTTGGGGAACGGCGTTAGGACGGCCATGAGGTTACGGGGCAAGCAGTCGCACCGCAACCAACCCGTTCCGCGTCTCCGCATCGCAGCAAGAAACGCGGGCATCGCGGCCTTGTCCCGGCGGCTCTCGACGGCGGAATGGCGACGCGCCGGGAAATCCGTTGACGCTGCCTCGGGACGGCCAACAGACTCCGCCCCGTTTTGCGCGCGAATTGAACGAATTCTTCCCGATGACCACCCCGACTCCGGCCTCCGCCGCCACCCCGTCCGCCGTGACCAAAGGCCTCGAAGGCGTCATCGCCGCCCACACACGGTTGAGCGACGTCCGCGGCGACATCGGGCAGCTGATCTATTGCGGGTACGACATCGACGAACTGGCCGGCAAGGTCAGCTACGAGGAGGTGGTGCATCTCCTCCACCATAACCATCTCCCCAACGCCACCGAGCTCGCCCAGTTCAAGGCCGTCCTCGCCGGATACCGCGAGATCCCCCAGGGCGTCATCGACCTCATCACCAAGCTGCCCAAGGATTGTCCGCCGATGCACGCGCTGCGGACCGGCGTGAGCGCGCTCGGTTGCTACGACACCGTGGCGGACGACGACACGATGGACGCGCAACGGCGCAAGGCGCAGCGCCTGATCGCCCAGATCCCCGTGGTGATGGCCTACTTCCATCGCTCCCGCCAAGGGCTGCCGCTGGTGCATCCGGACGCGACGCTCGGCGAAGCGGCGAACTTCCTCTGGATGGTCGATGGCGAGAAGCCTTCCGCCGAGAAGGAGAGCACGATGGACATGTGCTACGTGCTGCACGCCGACCACGGCATGAACGCCTCGACGTTCAGCGCGCGCGTCACCATCGCGACGCTCAGCGACATGTATTCCGCCATCACGACCGCCATCGGCACGCTGAAGGGGCCGTTGCACGGCGGCGCGAACGAAGGCGTGATCAAGATGCTCCAAGAGATCGGCTCCTTGGACAAGGTCGACGCCTTCATCGAGGAATCGCTCGCCCAGAAGCGCAAGATCATGGGCATCGGCCACCGGGTCTACAAGGTGCTCGACCCCCGCGCGCCGCATCTCAAGCGCATGGCGCAGATCCTCTCCGCCAAGCTCGGCGACCCGAAGTGGATCCAGATGTCCGAGCGCATCGCCGGCTTGATGCTCGAGAAGAAGGGCCTCCACGCGAACGTCGATTTCTACAGCGCCACCGTCTATTTCAGCCTCGGCATCCCCACCGACCTGTTCACGCCCATCTTCGCCATCGCCCGCACCAGCGGTTGGACGGCGCACGTGCTCGAGCAGCTCGCCGACAACCGCCTCATCCGCCCGCAGTCGGTCTACACCGGCCCCGTCGGCCTCAAGGTCGTGCCCATCGCCCAGCGCTGAGACGTCGCGAAGCAAGGGAAACACCTGGCGGAGGGACGAGGGCACCACACCGGATCGGGCATGAAGATGACGATGCACATCGACGTGGCGCTCCGCGAGGCCGTCGGACCCGGCCACGACATCCTCGCGGGCCGGGCAGCGAACACCGCAGGCCATGCCCGGTGAGACCACCACCGCGCGGATCGACAGCAGCATGTCCATCCCGCAGCCGCGCGAGCGGCGGGAGCCGGCATGCGAGCTGGACACCCGGGCGCAGCGGCAGAACATCCCCCTTTCATCGGGACGCAGCTGTGTTGACTCCCGACAACCATTTCTATGATGTCCCGGTCCTCCGGGACATGCGGTCGTCGGACGACCTGCGCTAAAAGATCTCCATGAACATCCACGAATTCCAGGCCAAGGCCCTTTTTGAGCGTTATGGCGTGCCCGTGCCCAAGGGCGCCGCCGCCACCACCCCCGAAGAGTTCATCACCGCGCTCACCCGCTTGCCGGACGGACCGACGATGGTGAAATCCCAGATCCACGCGGGCGGCCGCGGCAAGGGCACCTTCACCGACGGCTTCAAGGGCGGCGTCAAGTTCTGCCCGACCAAGACCGAGGCGAAGGACCTCGCGCTCAAGATGCTCGGCAACACCCTCGTCACGGCGCAGACCGGCCCGGCCGGCCGCAAGGTGCAGACGATCTATTTCACCGCCGCGAGCGACATCAAGAAGGAGTACTACCTCGCCATCCTCCTCGACCGCGCCACGTCCCGGCCGGTCATCGTCGCCTCGACCGAAGGCGGCGTGGAGATCGAGACCGTCGCGCACGACTCGCCGGAGAAGATCCACAAGGTCCATATCGATCCGGCCTACGGATTGGCCGACTTCCAGGTGCGCGAGCTCGTCTTCAAGCTCGGTTTCAACCCGGCCGAGGCGAAGAACGCCGCCAAGCTGATCCGCAACCTCTGGACGATGTACTGGGAGACCGACGCCGCGATGATCGAGGTCAACCCGCTCATCACCACGCCGACCGACGAGGTGCTCGCCCTCGATGCCAAGGTGTCGTTCGACGACAACGCGCTCTACCGCCATCCCACCATCACCGCCCTGCGCGACCTCAACGAGGAGGACCCGAAGGAGATCGAGGCCTCGAAGCATTCGCTCAGCTACATCGCGCTCGACGGCAACATCGCCTGCCTCGTCAACGGCGCCGGCCTCGCGATGAGCACGATGGACATCATCAAGCATTACGGCGGCAACCCGGCCAACTTCCTCGACGTCGGGGGTGGCGCTTCCAAGGACCAGGTCGTCGCGGCCTTCAAGATCATCCTCGGAGACCCGAACGTGAAGGGCATCTTCGTGAACATCTTCGGCGGCATCATGGACTGCAACGTGATCGCCTCCGGCATCGTCGAAGCGGTCAAGGAGGTCGGTCTGAAGCTGCCCTTGGTGGTCCGCTTGGAAGGCAACAACGTGGCCGCCGGCAAGGCCACGCTCGCCGCCTCCGGCCTCGCCCTCGTCTCCGGCGACACCATGGCCGACGCCGCGCAGAAGATCGTCAAGCTGGTGGCCTGAAACGGTCCTCGCCCATGAGCATCCGAGCCAAAGAGATCGCCTTCTCCTGCTACGCCGTCACGGACATGGCCCGCTCGCGCGCCTTCTACGAGGGCGTGCTCGGGCTGCATCCCACCATGCTCGTCGGCGAGCCCGGCGGGATGCAGTGGACGGAGTACGACATCGGCGCCGGGACGCTCTCCCTCGGCGTGGCGCCCGGCTGGAACCCGACCTCCGACGGCTGCTGCGTGGCTCTCGAGGTCGAGGATTTCGACGCGGCCGTCGCGGAGCTCAAGGCGGCCGGCGTCTCTTTCAAGATGGACCCCTTCCCCACGCCCGTCTGCCAGATGGCGTTCATCTTCGATCCCGACAAGAACGTCGTCTGCATCCACAAGCGGCACGCCGGGCACAACTGATCATCGGTCCCTGATTTTTTCCCATGTCCATCCTCGTCACTCCCCAGACCAAGATCCTCGTCCAAGGCATCACCGGCGATTTCGGCGGACGCCACGCGAAGCTCTCGCTCGACTACGGCACGCAGGTCGTCGCCGGCGTCACGCCCGGCAAGGGCGGCCAGTTCTTCGAGCATGCCGGCCACAAGGTGCCGATCTTCAACTCGGTGGCCGACGCCGCCCGGGAGACCGGCGCGACGGTGTCCGCCATCTTCGTGCCGCCGCCGTTCGCGGGCGACGCGATCCTCGAAGGCGTCGCCGCCGGCCTCGAGCTCGCGGTCGCCATCACCGAGGGCATCCCGGTGAAGGACATGATCCGCGTGAAACGCGCCATGCAGGGCAGCCGTACCCGGTTGGTCGGACCGAACTGCCCGGGCGTCGTCACCCCCGGCACCGGTGAAGGCTCGAAGGGCGGCTGCCGCATCGGCATCGCGCCCGGCTACATCCACAAGAAGGGCCGCGTCGGCGTGGTCTCCCGCTCGGGCACGCTGACCTACGAGGCGGTGTTCCAGCTGACGTCGAAGGGCATCGGGCAGAGCACGTGCGTCGGCATCGGCGGCGATCCGGTGAACGGCACGTCGCACCTCGATGTCATCAAGCTCTTCAACGACGACCCCGAGACCGTCGGCGTCATCATGATCGGCGAGATCGGCGGCAGCGCCGAGGTCGAGGCGGCCCGCTGGATCAGGGAGCATTGCAAGAAGCCGGTCGCCGGCTTCATCGCCGGTTCCACCGCGCCCGCGGGACGCCGCATGGGCCACGCCGGGGCGGTCATCGGCGGCGCCGAGGACACCGCGGCGGCGAAGATCGCGGTGTTCCAAGAATGCGGCATCGAGGTCGCCGCGACGCCGAGCGACATGGCCGACGCCCTCATCCGGGCCGCGGCCCAGGCCGGGGTGAAGCTCTCTTGACCCCGACGGCTCCACGAGAAGGCCGGGCGATCCGCCCGGCCTTTTTTCCGTCCGGACCGGATCCGCTTGAAGGCCGCCGTCCGTCCGGAAGTCGGGTGGAGCGACCTCCCGTTCCTCGCTGAACCATGGCGCACATCGACCAGCTTCTGAACCTCATCGGGGTGGTCCTGTGGCTGTCGTGGCGCGGTGTCGGCGACAGTTCCCCGGCGACGCTCGGCGCAGGAACGCTGGTCTCGACCCTCAAGCCCGCCCGACGCGAGCCGACGCACAGCTGGATGTATCTGGCCGCGTTGGTCGGGCTCCTGGCGGTCCGCCCGATGCTCTATGCGCCATTGGCCCGGGCGCTCGATTGGACGCCGATCCTTCCGCTCGGCCCGGTGAACCTCGCCTTCCGCGCCGATGAACCGCTGCGGCTCCTGACCTTCTCCGTGCTCAGTTTCGGCTGGACGCTGCTGGCCTTCCAGGCGGCGGTATCGGCGCTCAGCCAGCTCGCGCGCGGTCCGGGCGAACCGACCGGCGTCGTCCGATGGTTGCGCGAGCTCGCGGGACGGCCCGGCGCATGGCCGGTCGCGGTGAGCCTGGTCGCCCCGGTCCTCCTGGTCGCGGCGGCATGGGCGGCGCTCGCCTTCCCGCTGGCCCAGCTCGGCGTGCTACCGGTGCCCCCGACCGGCGCGAACCTTGCCGGCCAGGCGTTCGCAGTCGGATCCGGCGTCTGGCTGCCGACCCGTTGGGTCCTCGCCGGATTGCTCTTGCTTCGGATGGTCCATGACCACGTCTACCTCGGCGACCATCCGATATGGGCCTACGTCCGGATCGCCGGAGGACGGCTGGCGCGTCCGCTGGCGTGGCTACCGCTCCGCCTGATGAAATTCGACCTCACGCCGCTGGTCGCCGCGGTCGCCGTCCTCGCGCTGGCCGAGGCCGCCGAGGCCGGTCTCACGCGGGCCTACCTGATGCTTTCCCGATGACGGTCCCGCCCTATCTCAGCGAACGGGACGGAGCGCTCTGGTTGAACGTGAAGGCCAAGCCTCGGGCGAAGACAGAAGAGCTCGGCGGCATCGTCGGGAACGAGCTGAAGGTGAAGGTCACCGCGCCGCCGGTGGATTCCGCCGCGAACGAGGCGCTGGTCGTGTTCCTCGCCGGGAAGCTGGGATGTCCGCGCCGCGGCGTCACGCTGGTCCGCGGGCAGACCTCGTCGCACAAGGTCTTCCGCATCGACGGCGTGCGACTGCCGGACGCGATCGCGCGGTTGGCGTCCTGAGCACGTCGCGACCGGGCACCGGCACCGGCGCGGGGCCGTCCCGATGGGCGCCGGATTTCCCGCGCATCCGCGAGACGCGGCAGCGGGATCCGTCTACCTTCCCGCCGTGTTGCCGGACATCCGTTCCCAGACCCGCGAGTGTCTCGCGGAAAAGTTCGCCGCTTGGGGCGAGCCCGCTTACCGCCTCGAGCAGCTGTTCGGCTGGCTCTTTCCCCGGCGTGCCGCGTCGTGGGACGAGATGAAGAACCTGCCCAAGGCGCTGCGGGGCCGGCTCGCGGGATCCTTT
>CANGMH010000257.1 GCA_947454005.1 Verrucomicrobiota bacterium | reverse complement strand
GAATCGACGCGCAGCGAATACTCCGTGGCCGTCTTCTTCAGGTCCACGGCGACCTTGCCCTTGAGGGTCGGGACCACGCACTGGATCGAGTTCAGGAACGCCTCCTTCGGAAGGACATGGTAGGTGCTCCAACCGGGTGCTTCCGGCGATATCCCGGCGATGGTCTGGGACAGCAAGATCGCCGGCGGATTCCAGCCGTGGTTCAGCGAGGACCCTTCATCGAACGCATCGATCTGCGACGCCCACCATCGGTCGTAGTGCTCCCACAGGGTGGTGAAACGGCACGGGATCATCGTACGGTAGCGGTCCGACATGCGCAGCAACGCTGCCTCCTGCCGCCCCATCATGCACAGCGCCTCGAAGACCCAGCGGTCGAAGAAGCAGCTCGAATAGGTCTTCTTGCTCAGCACGTTCTCGAAGATCGCGTCCCATTTCGAGCGGTCCGCCAGGCCGGAATGGACCGCCATCGCGTTCGCGCGATCGTCGGGCGTCTCCACCTGCGACGACTTGTAGAACGACCCCTGCCAGAACCGGCCGTCGAAGGTGCCCTTGATGTCGGCCAGCTTCGCGTCGATGAGCGGCAGGTCCGCTTCGTGCCCGGTGACGCCCGCCATGGAACGCAGCGTCTTCAGGCAGCTGTAATAGAAACAGGTCTCGATGACGGCGGTGTCCTTGACCTCCTTGCCCCAGTCGAACCACGTGCGCCGGTTGCCGAACTTGTAGGTCTCGAAGAGGAACGTCTTCGTCGTCCCGTAGATGGCGGCCATCGATGCCGTGTCACCGGTCTGCAGATAGTAGAACCACAGGCCCGATCCGCTGAGGAACTCCAGGTGCTGGCCGGGATAGAACTTCGGCTGCAGCTCGCGCAGCACGAGTTCCTTGGCCAACCGGTGCGCCCTCGTGTCGAACACGTAGAAGCACTGGTTCATCTCCGGCGTCCCGTCGCCCCAGAAGCCGACGCGCTCGCGGTCCGGGCAATCGTAGAAATGGTCCCGCATGCAGAGATAGGCGGTGCGCGCCGCCTTGTTCCAGAGGGTCGTGTAGTCGCTGTCGTCGCATCGGAACGAACCGGCGAACTCCGTGTCGTAGCCCGTCTCGCGATACTGCACCGACTTCACCACGACCCCGGCCGGGATGGTGTAGATCGCGCCTTCGCCGCTGATCCAGTCCTTCGCCTCGTAGCGGTGCTCGCCCGCTTCCGTGGTGCACGATTCGGTCTTGGTGAGATAGAGGACGAGCGGGTTGCTGGAATTGAACGCGATGGTTTTTCCGGCCGGTCCGTCCACGACGATCGAGGGCTGGAAGTGGCAGTTGTAGGGCATCCCGCACACCAGCTTCCACGGAACGTCCTCCGAATGCGGCAGCTCCTTCGAGGTGCGGACGTAGTCGCGCGGGCCAAAATCTTTGATGAACGGCTCCGCGCCCCGCGCGACGCCCACCGAGCACCCGAGGATCGCGAGCAACGACAGCAGGAACGGCCGGATGCGGGAGAAGGTCTTCATCTTGAGATAGTGACGTCGCAGAAGCTCAGCGCGGCGATCCCGTTGGTGCCGCGGACCAGCTTGTCCTGGCTCCAGGCGGATTCCTTGAGGTAGGTGATCTTCGTCGCGGCGGACGGCTCCTTCAACGTGAGCGTGAGCACGTTCTTCTCCAGCCGGCCCGAGGACACCTTGCCCTTCGCTCCATCGAGATAGAACTGACCGGCGAGCGCGTCGTTCCACACGATGGGCTGGTCGAACACCAAGGCGATGGCGTCCCGCGCAGCGCTGGTGAAACGGGCGCTCCGCAAATCGGGCGGCGTGATGGATCCGGCCGGCTTCCGGCCATAGTGGTCCCGCTCGATGAGGGGCTGGATGAGGCGGGCGAATTCCGCCCACCCGACCAACGGGAAATGGCAGCCGCCCGGCGGCGTGATGCCCAGCGTGGACATCACGCTCAGATGGGAATAGAGCCGTGGAAGACCGCGCTGGATCTCGCGGATCATGTCCCCGGCCCCGGTGTCCCCGGCCATGCTGCAGGAGTTCGGCCAGATCTGGAAAACGTAGGTGTGCCGCAGGTTCGGGAAGTCGCGCTTCCATCCGGCCGACATCTCGACGAAGAGGTCTTCGTACGTCTTCCAATCGTAGTCGCCCGTCGGCCCCGCCGTGCCCTGGTTGTTCTCGCCCTGGTGCCACAAGATGCCGCGGATGCCGTGGGTGAGCTTGGCCTGCCGGACGCGCCAGAACATCCGCCCATAGATCGTCCTCAGGTCCGCGGGATCGGCCTCGTTGCGCTGATGCTGGTCGATGCGCGTGCCACCGACGGCGCCGTTGACGATGAAGATCGGCATCTTCTGGCTCGCGACCAACCGCTTGGCCAACTCCATGCCCCACCAGCCGATCTCCGCGTTCTCGGCCTCCTGGGCCCGCCACACCGGTAGGCACCAAAAATTGCCCGAGGCATCGTCCGGTTCCAGCGAACGGCGGCCATAGCTGCGGATCCATTCGCTGGTCTCCAGCGGCGCCTTCTCGTCCGTGTCGGTCGCGAGCGCGTTGGATTGGCCCTGGATGACGTACGCGTCGCCGCAGACGAGATTCGTGACGGTCCGCAGGATGGTCTCGCGTCCGCCGTCCCGGGTGCCGAACTCCGCTTTGTACCGGATCAAGCCCGGCTTGAGCTTCGCCGACAACGCGTAGGAACCATCGGCCGCCGGCCGCGCCGTCACCGTCCTCTGGAGCCGGCCGTCGGCGTAGATCTTGAGAAAGACCGAGGCGGCGGAGACGTCCAACCGGCCGTTGTAGAAGAGCGTGCCCTCGTCCTTGTCGTCGCGCGCATAGAACTGGCCGTCCACCGGTTTCTCGTCCGGGTCCGGGACCCGCGCGACCCAGGCGTCATGCTCCGGTTCTTTCACCGCGATGGTGACCGTCTGCGTCGCGGGGCGTCCCCCGTTGCTCACCGTCGCCGTCACCGTCAAACGGCCGCTGTTCTGCGCCCGCTCGAGCCGCAGTTTGCCCGGCACGATCTCCTTGATGGTCGCGATGCCCCCGACCTTCCAGTCGAACTTCAGCTCCCCCGCGCCCTTCGCCTTCATGGCGGCCAGGTTGGCCACCTGCGACAGGACCTCGATCGGCGTCCGTCCATCCCAGGTCGCCGGGGCCTTCAAGGTGAACACCGGCTCCTGGATGTCCTCCTTCACCGTGATCGGGATCTCCTTGGTCCTCACCCCATCGGCGAAGACCGCCTTGAAGACCAGGGTCGCCGACCGGTCCCCGGTCACCCGCCCGGCATCGAACCCGTAGCTCAACCGATCCGTCGCCACGACCCGCTCCTCGCCGCCGCTCTTCAGCACCCAGAAGACCTTCCGCGCGCCGCCCGCCCGGGCGGTGAACACCGCGCGGCCCCCTTCCAGCACGGTCGCCGCAGAGGGTGAGACATCGAACGCCGTGCCCGGCGGCACGATGGGTCCGGCGAGCGTCTGCAGGGCCTTCTGGTTCTCGTGCTGCAACCGCACCCAATGCGGCGAACGGACCACCTTCGAGACGCGCACCTCGTCGAGGTCGCCGACGAAATCGTAGTCGTCGTACCAACCGCCCAGCCACAAGCGCGCGGGGCTCTTGAGGGCGAGCGGCGACCTCGGGTTCTTCGAGACGGCTTCGAGCACGCCGTCCACGTACACCTTGGAATCGCCCTTCTCATAGGTGTGCACGACATGGACCCATTCGTTCATCGCCATCCGGCCGGTGCTCGAGACATCGGCGCCGGAGAAGTAGCACTCCATCTTCACATGCGGCGGGCTCTGGAAATGCATCACCACCTTGCCCTGCGCGTGCTCGTTGCCCCACGCCAGCACCCGACCGTTGGCCTGCTCGGGACGGAACCACGCCTCGGTGCTGTGCGGGCCGGAGCCGACGGGATACCCGGTGATCTTGTCGCCGCAGAAGATACCCTGCTGACCGGCCAGATGCCGGGCCCCTACGATGATGCCGCGGGTCGGCGTCGTGCCGACGTCCTTCGACTCCAGCGTGCCGACCTCGTCCTTCACCACCCCGCCCATGTGCCAGACGCTGAGATAGCCGTTGGACTCGTTGAACACCGCCGCCCCGTTCGACTCGGACGCCGAATCCACCCGGCCCCAATGGACCCGGATCTCTTGGTCCTCGTTGCCTCGGACGACCGGCACCCGCACCCAGATGCTGGCCGTGCCGTTGGCCGCATCCCATTCCTCGACCTGATACGCCAGCGGGGCTCCCGCGCGGGTGGAGAACCGCACATCCGCTCCGTCCGCTCTCGCCTGGCTGAAATCGAAGAAGTCCTTGTGCAACCGCACCAGCAGCGGGAAATCCCGCTCCACCGCGGTCGCCGGCAGATCCGCGCCGTCGGGCGTGGTCAGGATGTGGAGCGAACCGGTGTGTCGCCAACCGGGGTATTGGGCCGAGGCCCGCGAGGCCGATGCGACGAGCGTCACCACGGCCAAAAGCCACGACTTGAGGATGCCATGCGTCATAGGTCAGCGACTCCGCGAGAGGGGTAGGATCGGAAGGGCCGGACACGGTGGGTGAAGGAGCGCCAACCGGCCGTCGGCTGGACCGCGGGTCGGCAACCCGCCGGGGGTCGATATCTCCGGGGCGACCGGATTGCTGCCGTTTGGGCCGCCGACCCGCCGGCAGCACAGCCGACTGCCAGCCCGCCAAGATCACGGCGGCCGCGTCGGCGAGCATGGAAAGCACGAACCACATCCGGGTCGCGCGCGAGTATGGCCCCGAGGTCCGTGACGGCGAATGGAATCTGCTCGGGCCGACGGCGCCCGTGCGGCCGGACGCTCAGACCCGGAGCACGCCGCGGAAGCCCCGGCCGCTGTAGTACGATTCCGCGCCGTTGTGGCCGATGAAGACGCGGCCGTACCGCCGATCGCCGTAGATGGCGCCGCCGAGTTCCCGGATCTCCGCCGGAGTCCTCAGCCAACTCGACGATTTCGTGTCGAACTCGCCCAGCTTCTGCAGCGCGAGATACTCCTCCTCCGTCAAAAGCTCGACGCCCATGGCGGCGGCCAGCTCCATGACGTTGCCCTTGGGTTTGTGCTCCTTCCGCCCGTCCAGCGCCACGCGGTCGTAGCACAAACTGACGCGGCCCTTGGGACTCTGCGCAGAACAATCCATGAACAAGAACTCGCCCGACTTCGGGTCCCGGCCGACCACATCCGGTTCGCCGCCGGTGCGTTCCATCTCCGCGAGCGACCACAGCTTGGCCGGCTCGGACTCCAAGCGGGCCTGCACCTTGGCCCACACCAAACCGGGGTGACGATTCGGGTTCGCGTCAAAACGGGATCTTTGCGCTCCAAGGCGTTCAGCCAGTTGATTAGGCAACATCACCTGACGGTTCTGACTGCCTACTAGTATTTGCCGACCATCATCATTCAGCATCAAATTATCCCTTGGGCACCCGTTCTGGGTCTATCGCGATTACCTTCCCGGAAGAATCGTAAACCACACCATTAATCTGCCCGTTTCGTCTTCCATCTTCAATCAACAATTGGATTGCAGCGTTTACCTCGATTGGTTTGCGACCCAATTTTTGTGCGATTCCAATATGCACGCCGGGTTTCCATGGTTGAGGCGGAAGAAGTGCGTCCACTTGGTTTAGAAAATCCGGAGGTGCAATGTCCTTCGGCATCTCTAGAATGGCTGTAGAGCTGATGCTACGTCGGCCAACTTGTTCGATTCCTCCAATCGAAAATGTCTTTGCCGCTTCTTGGCAACAGGCTTGCACAAGGGCTGGCTTGATTTTCTTTGCCTGATCAAGTTGCGACTCAACCCGTGCAATCAAGTTCCACACCTCTTCAACATCAGCCGCAGAGAACTCCCCCTTGTTATCAATCGCCAAAAGCCGGGGCGTTGAGTATGCGAACGATTTTAGTCGCCGCGCAACCGCGAGCAGAGCCACGAGAGGACGCCACGTATTGATAAACCTTTCCCCTCGCCTTCGCGCGAACGATATACTTGTTAATCCTGAACCCACCGACTTGTAAACATTTGCCAGAATCGGCCAAACTTCAACGGGAAGGTCTTCCGAAAAGACGGAGTCATAACCCTCCTGAACGCGCATGAATCTTCCCCGCAACCTAGTTGCCTGGCTCGCATTCTTGAAAACTATCGCCACTACTGCGCTTGCGAGCATCAACGGAGTTACAAAGCGATTCTGCGGCTTTCCGATATTCCGGTAATAGTTCTTCCTCCGTTCATAATACCAATCGTGCCGCTCCAATATTTCCTCAAT
>CANGMH010000256.1 GCA_947454005.1 Verrucomicrobiota bacterium | reverse complement strand
TGGATCGCGATGCTGTTTCCTTCTGTCGAAAAATAGGATCCGTTCGATAGACTGCGTTTCACTCCGTCGGACTTGAGCGAGCCGACCAGCTCCAAACTCTTGGGATCGTTGGCGTCGAGGACGACGGCCTCCCCGTTCGCAGTCTGAACGATGATCTGCCTATCCGCGATCTGCGCCGGCGGGACGTTCGCCGGCTTCGCGCGGCTGCCGCTGGCGGTCGCAACCGTCGGCGGCGGGACATCGGCGAACTGGACTCCGTTGACCGGTCCATTGGTGACCATATAGCGCCCAAGAGGGACGAAGACCAACGGTTGCGCGACGTAGACGCCGCACGGCTTGCTGGTCGCCACTCCGAGCTGGTTGCTGACGACCAGTTGATAGACGCCGCTGATCTCCGGCTGCGCGTTCGTGACGCTGAAGATCCGGTTGGTCGCACCCGGCACGACCTGCCCGTCGCGCAGCCACTGGAGCGCGAGCGGAAAGCCGGCGACCTTGCACTCTAGGGTGACCGTCTTGCCGGCGAGCACCGTGGGACCGAACGGCGATTCCGTGACCTGCGGCGCCTCGGGCAAGCGCTCGCTGAAACTCACCTCGTCCAGCCAGCCGTCAGATTTGTTGAGCGTCCATTTCAGCAGTTGCGGCCCGGGGTCGATGCCCACGGAAACCTGCCGCCAGTCGATGTTGGTCGTGCCGGCCAGTTCGCGGAAAGTGCTCTGGCCGCCGGCGACGAAGTCGAAGAATCCGTTGAAACGGGAGTTGAACTTCCACCAGAACGTCACTTGGAGCGGCCCGTTCACGGTGGTCGAGAGCGTCACTTTGTCCACGCCGGTGTATTGCAGCGCGCTCACGCCGTCATGCGTGGTGTCGGCTTGCGCCCGCCAATACGCGATGCTCGGGGTGGCCTGCCATGTGAGCTGGGGCTGGTTCAGGGCGTCACCGATGGCATCAGCAGCGGCGCGCGGCGGGAACACCAGCAACAGCGGGAGGAAGAGCATCACGCCGACGCGATGGAAGAGGCCAAAAGGGATGTTCATGGCTGGATCGGCCTGAGTCTAGGGGCTTGAGTTTGGATACAAACTTTCCGGCGCGCCCGGTCAAGTCGGGAAATCGCCACGGCCAGGGCCGGCGGGAGGAACGGTGGTCGACGTGGCGGATCGAACCCGATCTCGCGCACTTTGCTCAACCGCCGCGGCGTCGGACCGCCATGACGGTTGCCATGGCGGTCCGCGCGGAGGCATCTTCGCCGCGTCCCATGGAGAGACCTATCCCGTCAACCCGATGGATCTGGCTGCTCGCGCTGTTGCTGGCGCGCCCGGCCGTGTCCGCCGCGCCCGCGGCCGAGGTGCGCGCCCACGAGGCGCTGGCCGTGCTCAAGGCGGAATGCTTCACCTGCCATGGCGAGGAGAAGAAGAAAGGCGGCCTCGTGCTCACCTCCCGGGATGCGCTGCTGAAAGGCGGCGAGGAGGGGCCGGTAGCCCGGCCGGGACGGCCCGATGCCAGCAAGCTCGTCACCTCGTTGGCGGCCGGCGTCGAGACGCACATGCCGCCGAAGAAGCAGCTCGCGCCGGAACAGGTCCGCGCGATCCGCGACTGGGTGAAAAGCGGGCTCGCCTGGGACGCCGCGGCGCTCGATGACGATCCGTCCCGGCTCGCGCCGGTCGCGCTCGCGCCGTTGCCCGCTTCGTACCATCCGGTGATGGCGCTGGCGCTTTCACCGGACGGCAAGCGGCTCGCGGTCGGACGCGGCGGATCGCTCCTGGTGCACGACCTCTCTCGGACGAACTTCCCCGCCGTCGCCCGCATCGAGGCGCACATCGACGCCGTGCAATCGCTCGCCTGGAACGCCGGCGGCACGCGGATCGCGTCGGGTGGATTCCGCCGGATCGTGCTCTGGGACGGCCTGGCCGCGTCGCCGGAACGCGTGGTCACCAACGGGCTCTCGGGCCGCGTCTCCGCGATCGCCTTCGCGCCGGACGGACGGACGCTCGCCATCGCCGACGGCGAGAGCGGCCGGACCGGGATGGTGCGGTTCGTCGACGTCGCGACCGGCAAGGTCGCCGTATCGTGGCCGGCGCATTCCGACAACTTGCTCGGCATCGAGTTCAGCCGCGACGGCAAGCGCCTGCTGACCGCGGGCGGCGACCGCTTGGTGAAGGTCTGGGACGTCGCGACGCGGCAACCGGTCGCGGTGCTGGAGGGCCACACGGCGCAGGTGATGTCCGCCGCTTTCAACCCGGACGCGACGCGCGTGGTCAGCGGCGGCGCGGACAAGCAGCTCAAGGTGTGGGACATCGCGACCAAGGAGAAGATCATCGCGCTCGGGAGCCCGGTGGCGTCGATCACCGCGGTGGCCTGGCCCGGCGACGGCGCGTCGGTCTTCGCGGTGACCGATGCCGGCGGCGTCTTCCGCTACACGAACCTGAAGACCCACACCGGCGAACAGAGCTCCGCTTCCGGCGACGAACGCCGCTTGGGCGACATGGCCGACGCAGCGATGTGCGTGGCGGTGTCGGCCGACGCCAAACGGATCATCGCCGGCGGCCACGACGGCTCGGTGCAGGTGTGGAACGAAGATGGGAAGCTCTTGGGCACGTTGTCCCCGACGATGACGACCGCTTCCTTCGGAGCGATGGCCAAAGGCCCGGAGACGCCGAAGGCTGGGATGTCCGCCCTCGCACCGAAGGCTCGTCGGCCGGGCGCGGACGGCAGGCCCGCGGTGCCGGGCGCGTCGGACGGCCCTCGGTCGCGGCCGGTCGCCGCCGGACGGACGGCCGGTACCGCGCTCCGACCGACCGACGCGGTCTCGATCTCCGTGGAGCCGTCCGAGCTCCACCTCTCCGCCGATTCGCCGCGTCACGGGATCATCGTCACCGCGCGGACGGCCGACGGTTTCGACGTGGACGTGACGGATGCCGTCGCCTTCAGCGCCGGACGCAAGGCGCCCTTCCGCCTCGGCGACGCGGGCGAAATGTTCGCTGCGCACCCCGGCACTGGCACGTTGTTGGTGCGGTTCGGCCGACACCAAGCCGTGATGCCGGTGACCGTCGACGGTGATCCGGCCGCGCCCGGAGCGATGGCGTCGGCGTCGCGTCCGCCGAGTTTCGTCCGCGACGTGTTGCCGGCGTTGAGCCAGGCCGGTTGTTCCGCGGGATCCTGTCATGCGAAGCCGGACGGCCAGAACGGGTTCAAGCTCTCGGTCTTCTCCTACGATCCGAAGGCCGACCTCGCCGAGATCGTGAAGGACGTCCGCGGTCGCCGGGTCTTCCCCGCCGCGCCGGACGAGAGCCTGCTCCTGCTCAAGCCGCTCGGCGCCGTGCCGCACGAGGGCGGGGAACGCTTCGCGCGGGGATCAGAGACGCACCGGCTGCTCGCGCGCTGGATCCGCGAGGGCATGCCCTACATGGCGACCAACGAGCCGGTGCTCCTCGGCGTGACGGCCTTCCCGAAGGAACGCCGCTACCGAAAGGGGGCGACGCAGCGGATCCTGGTGACGGCCCGCTATTCCGACGGCTCGGAACGCGACGTGACCCGGCTGGTTTCGTTCGACTCGAACGACAAGGAGATCGCCAAGGTCGACGAGCACGGGCGCATCGCCATCGGCACGATCACCGGCCAGGGCGTCGTGGTCGCCCGGTACATGGGCTTCGTCGGCGATTCGCAGGTCCTCGTGCCCGCGGAGCATCTGCTGCCGGCAGAGCGCTACGCCGGATTGCCGCGGGAGAACTTCATCGACGAGCTCGCCTACGCCCGGTTCCAGCGGCTCGGATTGTTCCCGTCCGACCTCTGCACGGACGCGGAGTTCCTGCGCCGCGCGAAGCTCGACGCGATCGGGCTCCTGCCGACGCCGGCGGAGGTCCGCGCCTTCCTGGCGGATCCGTCGCCGGACAAGCGGAAGAAGTTCATCGCGCAGGTGCTCGACGACCCGGCCTACGCGGATTTCTGGGCCAACAAATGGGCGGACCTGCTGCGGCCTAATCCCGACCGCGTCGGCGTGAAGAGCGTGTTCACCCTCGACCGGTGGCTGCGCGTGCGCTTCCAGGAGAACCAGCCGTACGACCGGTTCGTGCGCGAGATCCTCCTTGCCGAGGGCTCGAACCATCGCGACGGCCCGGCGGTGATCTATCGCGACCGCCGCGAACCGCCGGAGCTGACCACGATGTTCAGCCAGCTCTTCCTCGGCACGCGGCTCGAGTGCGCCAAGTGCCACCATCATCCGAACGAGAAATGGAGCCAGGACGACTTCTATCAGCTCGCCGCCTACTTCGGTCCGCTGAAGCAGAAGGGCGCCGGCCTCTCGCCGCCGATCTCCGCCGGCACCGAGACGTTCTTCTTCTCTCCCGGCGGCAGCGTGAAGCATCCCGTGACCGGCGAGGTGATGTCGCCGCGTCCGCCGGACGGACCGGCCACCGCGGCCGGCACCGGCGATCCGCGGCGCGCGCTCGCGGATTGGCTGACCGCTCCGGGCAACCCCTTCTTCGCGCGGGCCGCGGTCAACCGCGTCTGGGCGAACTTCTTCGGCCGCGGCCTGGTGCATCCGGTCGACGACTTCCGCGTGTCGAACCCGTGCGTGGACCCGGCGCTGCTCGACGCGTTGGCCGCCGATTTCGTCGCGCACGGGCACGACCTCAAGCACCTCATCCGGACGATCCTCGCGTCGCACCTGTACCAGCTCGGCTCCACGCCCAACGAGACGAACCTGGCCGACACGCGCAACTTCTCCCGTGCCTACCGCCGCCGCCTGCCGGCCGAGGTGCTCCACGACGCCGTGGACGACGCGACCGGCGTGCCCGACACCTTCGCCGCGTTGCCAACCGGCGGACGCGCCACGCAGGTCTGGAGCTACAAGATCGAGTCGCGGTTCATGGACGCCTTCGGCCGCCCCAACTCGAGCAGCGATTGCCCATGCGAGCGCGACATGCAGCTCAGCGTCGTCCAGTCGCTGCACCTCATGAATTCCAAGAACCTCCAGTCGAAGCTATCGGATCCGGCCGGCCGCATCCGCAAGCTCGCCACAAGCGACCGACCGCCGGCCGGCGTCGCCGAGGAGCTCTACCTGCTGACGCTGGGGCGGCCGCCCACCGCGCCCGAGCTGGAACGGAGCACCGCGGCCTTCTCGGCCGAAGGCGCGACCCGGACCTCCGCGACCGAGGACATCTTCTGGGCGCTGGTGAACTCGCCGGAGTTCATCCTCAACCATTGAATCCGAGGCGCCCGTGACGACGTCAGGTTCCCCAACGATGGCTTCACAAGACGTCCCCGACGGAGATAGCGTCCCGACAGCACCATGACCGGCCTCACCCACAACTGCGGCGGCATGCCGCGCCGGGATTTCCTCCAGCTCGGCCTCGGCGGGTTGCTGGGTCTCGGATTCACCGACGTGCTGCGGATGCGCGCGGAGGCGGCGACCGCTGCCGGCGCCTCTCCGCTGGCGGCCAAGGCCGGCGCGAAGCCGGTCAACTGCATCCTCATCTGGCTCGACGGCGGACCGTCGCACTACGAGACCTTCGACCCGAAGCCCGACGCGCCGTCGGAGATCCGCGGCGACTTCAAGACCATCGGCACATCGGTGCCGGGCATCCGCTTCAGCGAGGCGGTGCCCGAGCTGGCCAAGGCCGCCGACAAGTTCACGGTCATCCGCTCGATCTGCCACAAGGACCCGAACCACGGCGGCGGCAACCATTACATGATGACCGGCGCGCCCACGCCGGTGCCGGTGGCCTGCGGCGCGTTCGTCACCTTCCATCCGTCGTTCGGATCGGTCGTGTCGTGGCAACGGGGACAGCACGAAGGCCTGCCGCCGTACGTCTCGATGCCCTCGGTGACGCGCAGCGGCGGCCCAAACTTCCTCGGCGGCAAGCACGCGCCGTTCGTGATCGACGGCCAGCCGAACTCGGCGGGCTTCAAGGTGCGCGACGTCGTGCTGCCCGGCGAGATCAGCGAGGGCCGCGCCGCCACGCGACGAGGACTGCGCACGGCGCTCGACGGCATGCGCCGCTACGCCGACAAGCTGGCCGAGGACCCGGCCGTGACCTTCGACGAATATCTCCAGCAGGGCGTCCAGCTCGTGATGTCGCCCAAGGCCCAGGCCGCCTTCGACCTGGCGCGCGAGGACGAGAAGGTCCGCGATTCCTATGGCCGCAACGATTTCGGTCAACGGCTCCTGATGGCGCGCCGGTTGGTCGAGGTCGGCGTGTCGTGGGTGACGGTCAACCACGGCGGCTGGGACCACCACACCAAGCTGTTCGAGGCCTACAAGGGCGACCACGTGAAGAACATGGACCGCGGCGTCGCCGCGTTGATCCAGGACCTAGACC
>CANGMH010000255.1 GCA_947454005.1 Verrucomicrobiota bacterium | reverse complement strand
CATCGCCGCCGGCAAACCTTTCAAAGTCGCCCTCACCGCCGTCATGCGGAAACTCATCCTCCTCATGAACCACCTCCTGAAAAATCCAAACTTCGTCCTCGCTCACTGAACACCGTTGCTGCGCTACGGCTTTTCAAACCCGCGGACCGGTGGAAGGCAGGCGGCCACATCGGCCAAAGTTTCCTCTGCGCGCCTTGGCCAGGATGGCCAGCCGGCCCCGGAAGGCGCGGCCACCGGCCCAGGTCCTTCGTGTGTCTGATCGCGTCAGGTTTGCACCCCGGATCGGTCGCTCCCTGAGCGGCCGGAAGATGGGTGATCCCGATCCGGCGCCACCAGCGGATGGGCGGCCCTCGTCCAAGGCGGAGACGATACCTCCCTTTGATGTGAACGATGTGCGAGGCAGGCCTCGTCTTCTGCGCGTGAGAGCGCGACGGCGCCCGGTGGATACCGCGACCACGAGTGTTGTCGGCCGGCACTCATCCGGGGGCGGAGGTGACCCTGGGATGTCCGGGCATCGGCTGCGGTGGTGGCGGCGATTCGGAGGCTCGGGGCGACTCGGGAACGTCGTTCCAAGGAGGATGTGCCTGAAGAATACCCAAGTTTGTTGCTGTCTGTGCTCCGGTTGGTTTTGATTAATATTAAGAAAAAATAGGACCACGAGCACATGAGCGAACGATCAAATCCGGCCGTTGTCCCGCATCTGGCCGGGTGTCCAAAGGAGCGACTGTCCGGATCAACTTCGATGGTGCTTTGTAAAATCAATCGGCGAATGAGATGAACCAGATATCAATGAGATCATCACTCCTGCTCCTCGGCGCCTTGTCGTCACAACTCGTCGGCGTCTGCTCCGTCTTCGTGACCTGGGGCGATTCGCTGACCTTCGGCTATGACGGGTATCCCTATCCGATGCAACTCGAGGTGTTGACCGGCATCACGACCTTGAACCGCGGTGCCAACGGCCAGACCTCGAGCCAGATCGCGGCGCGGTTCGCCGCGGAGCCCGAGCTGTTCGGGGAACGCATCGTCATCTGGGCGGGAAGGAACAATGTTTTCGACCACACCGCCGTCCAGGACGACATCGCGTCGATGGTCTCCAAAATCACGACGAGCGAATACCTGGTGCTCGGACTGATCAACCGCCACGACGAACCCCTCGGCAGTGCCGGCTACAACGCGATGCTAGCGACGAACCTCGATCTCGCGGACACCTACGGGGACCATTACATCGACATGCAGCACATCTTGGTGCACACGTTCGATCCGCTCACGCCCGTCGACCAACAAGACTTGAACAACGATGTCATCCCGGACTGGCTGGAGCATCCCGACCTTCTCCACCTGAACTCCACGGGCTACGGGGTCGTGGCCCAGACCGTCGCGGACTACTTCGCTTCCGTCCCCGAACCGGCGGAGACCACCGGGATCGTCGCCACGGGCTGCGCGCTCGCCGCGCTCGGCCTGCGCAAACGCCGGGCCTGATGCTCTGCGTCGCAGAAAGTCAGGTCCTGCCATTTTCCCCGGGAACTCCGACGCACCGGTCAGGCGACGGCGATCGGCGGACATCAGCGGGGAGTCCTTCTACGCAAGCCGGCCTCGCAGACGGGCTCTTACGGTAGCGAGGTCCGTGGTTCGTTGTGAGTCAGGATATTCGGGATGACTCAGGTCTTCATGCTGCGCTGCCCCATCGCCGGGAATAGGCACGCCGCGACGTCCCGGGCTGCCCCTATCGCGAAGGGTCGCTGGACGTCGATCCCGAGTGGCGGCACGCGAGCGGGGCGACGGCGAGTCCACACCGGACAGGTCGCCGCAGGAGTCGTTGTGATCGCATTCTGGAGGGGCCGAGCAATCGGTCTCTAGAAATGCCGTCGTCGACGTCGGCTTCCGTGCCGTGGAGTGGAACCCTCATCGAGGAGTCGAAGATGGCCCGTTCCGAGGGCACAGTATCCGACCTATGAGTTCGGACCGATCCGTTGCTTCCGGGTGGATGTGCCCGGAAAGTACCTAGAATTGACACTTTCGGGACATCAAGTGATGCTGGTACAAGCGGCATTTAAATAATACGACATGACGCTGACATTCACGCCGCGCTGTCCCCATTGTCGAAAGAGGGTGGTCAAGGATCCCTCGAGCTGCCCTCATTGCGAGCGATGGTTGGACGACAACCCCGAGTGGCGACATCTGATACGGGTCCGCCGGCGCGTGGCCGTCGGATTGGTATTGGCAGCAGTCGGGGCAATAGTCTTCTGGGTGGTCTGAGGGTTGCCGCCGTCAGGGAGGCCAAATTCCGTGCTATGGATCCGAGCAGGTGCCTGCCCGGCCGATGCTGGCGGTGATGCCCGGGTCTGTCTTGTCTGTGACCATGGACAGGCTGGAAGCCTTCCCTCCGGCCCGCCGGTGAGTTTTCATATCGTCGCTTCAGCGAGCCGTCGTGGTCGGCGGCGCGGCCGCGACGCGGACGTGCGAACCGGCCGTGATCGAATCGGACGGGTTCAGCACGAGGCGGTCCGCCGGCGTCACGCCGCCGAGGATCTCCACGCGGGCGCCTAGGTCGCGTCCGAGCACCACGGCGCGCAGCTCGATCTCGTCCGACGGGCCGACCACCGCGACGCGCGGACCTTCCGGTCGGAAGAGCAACGTGTTGGCCATGACGGTCAACGGCACTTCGGCCGTCGATCCGGTGAAGCGGACCTGTGCGTAACCGCCGGGAAGCAGCGTGCCGTCGGCGTTGGGCAGCTCCAGCTCGGTGAGCAGCGTGCGCGACGCGGTGTCGAGCGCGCCGGCGGTGCGGACCACCTTGGCCTTGGTCCGCTGGCCTGCGCGGGTGTCGGTCACGACCTCCGCTTCCTGGCCCGCCGCGATGCCGTGCGCGGCCGTCTGCGGCACACGGACGAACACGCGCAGCGTCCGGGTCTGCGCGAGGTGGAAGAGCTCCGTGCCGGTGCCGGCGACGACCAGCTGGCCCACGTCGATCCGCCGCGCGGTGATGGTCCCGTCGAACGGGGCGGTGATCTTCCCGAACCCGGCCAACTCCTCCAAGCGGTGGACGTTCGCCTGCGCCGATTCGACCATGGCGGCCTTGAGCCGGGCATCGGCGAGCTTCTCGTCGGTCTCCTGAGGGCTGACGAGCGCGGCCTTCGACAGCTCGGTCCAGCGTCTCGCGGTCGATGCCGCCAGCGCAGCCGCCGCCTCGGATTGCCGGAGCTGGGCGCGCGAGGTCGCCAGGTCCTGGTCCACCTCGGGCGTCTCGAGCACCGCGAGGACCTGGCCGTTGGTCACGTGGGTCCCGAGGTCCGCGTACCAATGCTTCACGTAGCCGGTCGCGCGGGCGTTGATCGAGGCCTCGACGGCGGCGCGGATCTCCGCGGGCAGCGCCAACGGTGCGGCGGGCGGAGCCGGTGCCGGTGACACCACGGTCACCGTCGCCACCGAGAGCTCGCGGGTCATGGCGGCCACGGCCTCGCGTCCGCGCAGCCGCGGGACGAGTCCGGCCACGAACGCGACGGCGATGATGGCGGCTGCGAAGAACGCGTAGAGGCCGAGCCGCGGTGCCGGCGTGGCCACGGCGGCGGCATGCGGCGAGGGATGCGGATCGGCGGTCGGCGGGCGTGGAGACGGATTCATCGGTCGGGAGAAAAATTCATCGGGCGTGGACCGGCGCGGCCATGCCGCGGTCGCTTTCGGCATCATCGCCGTCGGGCGAAGGCCGCCGGTGCGTGTGGACGAGCGTGAAGACGACGGGCACGAAGAGAAGCGTGGCGATGGTGGCGACGAGCAGGCCGCCGATCACGGCGCGGCCGAGCGGCGCGTTCTGCTCGCCGCCTTCGCCGAGGCCGAGGCTCATCGGCACCATGCCGAGCATCATGGCCAGCGCGGTCATGAGCACGGCGCGGAGGCGGGTGCTGCCGGCCTCGAGGGCCGCCGCGGCGGCATCGAGGCCGCGGTCCATGGCCCCGCGCGCGAAGCTGACGACGAGCACGGAGTTCGCGGTGGCGACGCCGACGCACATGATGGCGCCCATCAGCGCGGGCACGCTCAGGGTCGTGTGCGTCACCCACAGGCCCCAAGCGACGCCGGCCAACGCGCCCGGGAGGGCGGTGATGATGACGAACGGATCCGACCAGCTCTGGAAGTTCACCACGAGCAGCAGGTAGACGAGCACCACCGCTCCGGCGAGCCCGCCGAGCAGGCCGCGGTAGCTCGATCGCATCGTCTCCGCCTGGCCGCGGACCACGATCGAGCTGCCCCGGGGGAGCTCCTTCTCCGCCTGGGCGACGAGCGGTCCGATGTCGGCCAGCACCGAGCCGAGGTCGCGTCCGTCGACGCCGCCGAAGATGTCGATGACCGGAGCGACGTTGTAGTGCGAGACCACGGGGGGCGAGGTCGTGCGCGAGACCGTCGCGAGGTTCGCCAGGAGCTGTCCGTCGCCCGCGCCTGCCGTGCTGGCGCTGACCGGGATGCCGGCGAGGGCGCCCAGGGAATCCATCGAATGCTCCGGCGCGCGGACGTTGACCAGATACTGGATGCCGACGCCGGGGTTCAGCCAATAGGAAGGCGCGACCTGGCCGCTGCCGCTGAGGCTGAGCAGGACCGAGTTGGCGACGTCGCGTTCGGTGAGGCCGATCTCCGCGGCCTTCTGCCGGTCGACATCGACGACGAAGCGCGGTTGGTCGGAGGGCTGCTGGACGCGGACGTCCACGGCGCCGGGCACCTGTCGGACCTTCTCGGCGAGGCGCGCGGCGATCTCGCGGTTCTTGGCTTGTTCGCGTCCCACGATCTGGATGTCGAACGGCGCGGGCAGCCCGAAGTTGATCGTCTGGCTGACGATGTCGGCCGGGAGGAAGTAGAAGATCGTGCCGGGGAAGTCGCGCGCGAGCCGCTGGCGGAGGCGCCGGACATAACCGGGTGTGGACCCGTGTCCCGGCGCGAGCGAGACGAGCACGTCCGCGTCGCCGGTGCCGATGAGGCCGTTGTTCGAGTAGCTGAGCGAGATGCCCGAGTTGGGGATGCCGATGTTGTCGAGCATGCCGGAGATCTCGCCCGCCGGGATCTCGTCGCGGACCGCCTGCTCGACGCGGTCGACGAGCCGGACGGTCTCCTCGATGCGCGTGCCGGTCCGGGCGCGCAGGTGCAGGCGGATCTGCCCCGCGTCCACCGTCGGGAAGAAGTCCTGTCCCATCCGGCCGAAGAGCAGCCACGAGCCGGCGCAGAGCGCGAGGAACACGACGGCGAAGGCGGCGCGGTGGAGGAGCAGCGCGGCGAGCAGGGCGCGGTAGCCGGTCCGGAACCTGGTGAAACGCCGCTCGAAGGCCGACTGGATCGCGACGAACGGACGGAGCCAGAGCGGTCCCGTCGACGCCTCTTTCTTGCGGACCATCGTGCCGCCCGTCTCCCAATCGTCGTCGCCGCCGTGGCTCCCGTGCCGCACGCTGTAGTGCTCCACCCCGGTGTAGAACCACATCACCAGCGTCGGGACCAACGTCCGGCTCAGCACGTAGCTGGCAAGCATCGCGAAGACGACCGCCTCGGCGAGCGGCACGAAGAGATGCCGCGCCACGCCGGTGAGGAAGAACATCGGGACGAAGACGATGCAGATGCAGATCGTGCTGACGAAGGCCGGCAGCGCGATCTCCTGGGCGCCGTCGAGGATCGACTGGCGCAACGGTTTCCCCAGCGCCATCTGGCGGTGGACGTTCTCGATCTCCACGGTGGCGTCGTCGACCAGGATGCCGACCGCGAGCGCGAGGCCGCCGAGCGTCATGAGGTTGATCGTCTCGCCGATGGCGCTCAACGTGACGATCGAGACGAGCACGCTGAGGGGTATCGAGAGCGCGATGATGACGGTGCTGCGCCACGAGCCGAGGAAGAGCAGGATCATCGCCGCGGTGAGCGCGCCGGCGACGACGCCCTCCTTGACCACGCCGTCCACCGCGGCGCGGACGAACTTCGATTGGTCGGCGAACTCCTTCACCTCGAGCTCCGGCGGGAGGCCGGCGCGGATCCCCGGCATGGCGGCCTTCACGCGGGCGACGACGTCGAGCGTCGAGGACGACCCGCTCTTCAGGATGGTGAGCAGCGCGCCGCGCTGGCCGTCCTGGCGGACGACGTTCATCTGCGGCTGGTAGCCGTCGCGGACCTGGGCGACGTCGCGGACCCGGATGGTCGCGCCGTTCACGACCTTCACCGGGAGGTCGTTCAGCTCGTCGAGCACGCGCGGCTGGGCGTTGACGGCGACATCGTACTCGGTGCCGCCGATCTTCATCGCTCCGGCCGGGAGGATGAGGCTCTGCGAGGCGAACGCTTCCACGACGTCCGATGCCTTCAGGTTCTTCGCCTCCAGCGCCCTCAGGTCGAGGTCGACCGAGACGAGGCGGGACTTGCCGCCGTACGGCCAAGGCACCTGCGCGCCGTGGAT
>CANGMH010000254.1 GCA_947454005.1 Verrucomicrobiota bacterium | reverse complement strand
GTTGGTGACCACGGCGCCGGCGGGCAACGTGCCGAGGTCGAACTTCAAGAGGACCCGACCGGGATCACTGCTGTTGTTGATGGTGCCGAGCGGCAGGGCGCCTTCCTTGCCGAAGTTGCTGGTTGGTTTCGCCGCGAAGATCGCGGTGTCGGCCGCCGGTTTGAGTTGGATGGAATCCGCGCGGGAGACCACGACCGCCAACGCGGAACCGACGAGGACCAGACCGAAGCGACGCATGTCCGCACCTTGTCCGGTGGCCCGGAGCCGGTCAAACGGGAAGGCGGACCCGACCGCTGTCGGAAGGGCCGGCGGCGTCGGACGCCCACCTTCGCCGCGCATGGATCGCGGCAAAACGTGGCTTGCCTTGGTCCGTCTCACTTTTCAGTGTCTGCGTCCGGTCGCCACCGGACCTCGCATGGAGACGGAAGAGCCAATCCAATTGATCGGGACGGTGTCCCAGGTGTCGCCGGACGGCACGTTCCTCGTGCGGTTGCCCAACGGGCACGTCGTCTTCGGCCACGTCGCGGCCAAGATGCGGAACGAACTCGTCGGCCTCGGCGTCGACGACAAGGTCCAGGTCGAGATGACTCCCTACGACCTCGGCAAGGCGCGCATCACCGCCCGGGCGAAGTGAGGCGAGGTCCTCGGTCCGCGGCCGGGTGCACGGATCCGATCAACCGAGGTCCGGAAGGCCGGGCACGGCCAGCTTGAAGCGGGGGATGCGCGTGAACACCCGTCGTCCGTTCTCGTCCAGCCCGAGATAGGCCCCTTCCGCCTCCGCGGTCTGCGTGCCGATGATGTGCCGGCTCTCGTAGGTGAACTTCTCCTTGGGCGGGATGCGCGGTGTCTCGCCCACCACGCCGTCGCCTTCGACCACGAGCTGGGTGCCGTCGTCGTGCGTCACCACCCATTTGCGTCCCTTGATGGTGACGGCCACCGGGCTGTCGTTGTGGATGCTGATGCGGTAGATGAACGAGTGCGGCCGGTCCGGCGACTGCTCGGGGCTCAACCGCTGGTAGCGCAATCGGTCGATGGTGACACGAAGGCCTTCCAGTTCCACCGGGGGGATTTCCATGGGGGCGACCCTATGAACGGGCACCGGCGGATACAAGCGACGGCTGGAGCGTCCGGTCCAGGGCGCCTCCGCTTCGACTCTCCGGGTCACCACACGAAACCGGCCCATGGGATCCCATGGGCCGGCTCGTGGTCCTCGGATCGGACCGGTCCGCGGTCCGTGTGTTGCGCCGGGTCAGGCCTTGGCGATCAACTGCCGCAACACGTAGGGCAGGATGCCGCCGTGCTGGTAGTAATCGATCTCGATGGGCGTATCGATCCGGCAGCGGACGGCCACGTTCTCGACCGAACCGTCCTTGCGGGTGACGCGGAGGGTGAGGTCCTGCTGGGGCTTGATCGAGGCGTCGAGGCCGACGATGTCGTAGGTCTCGGTGCCGTCGAGCTTCAGCGTCTGCGCCGTGGAACCTTCCTTGAACTGCAGCGGCAGCACGCCCATGCCGACGAGGTTGGAGCGGTGGATGCGCTCGAAGCTCTGCGCGACGACGGCCTTCACCCCGAGCAGGTTGGTGCCCTTGGCGGCCCAGTCGCGGCTGGATCCGGTGCCGTATTCCTGGCCCGCGAAGACGACGAGCGGCGTGCCGTCGGCGATGTGCCGCTCGGCCGCCTCGTAGATGCTCATCTTCTCCCCGGTGGGCTGGTAAAGGGTGTCCCCGCCCTCGGCGCCGCCGAGCATCAGGTTCTTGATGCGGACGTTGGCGAAGGTGCCGCGGGTCATCACCCGGTCGTTGCCGCGGCGGCTGCCGTAGCTGTTGAAATCGGCGAAGGTGACGCCGTTATCGAGCAGGTACTTGCCGGCGGGCGACGACTTCTTGATCGCGCCGGCGGGCGAGATGTGGTCGGTCGTGACGCTGTCGCCGAAGATGCCCAGGGCGCGCGCGCCGGTGATCGGCTTGATGGCCCCGGACTGGAGCGAGAAGTCGGTGAAGAACGGCGGCTCCTGGATGTAGGTGCTCTTCGCGTCCCACTCGTAGACGTTGCCGATGGTGGACGGGATCTCGTTCCACTTCGGGTTCTGCTCGGCGAAGTTGCTGTAGAGGCGGCGGAAGACCTCGGGCTTGAGCGCGGCCTGCAGCTGGTCGCGGACCTCCTGCAAGGTGGGCCAGAGGTCCTTGAGGAACACCGGCAGCCCGTCCTTGCCCGTGCCGATGGGCTCGGAGGCGAGGTCGATGTCGACGCGGCCGGCGAGGGCGAAGGCGACGACCAGCGGCGGCGACATGAGGAAGTTCGCCTTGATGTTCTGGTGGACGCGCGCCTCGAAGTTCCGGTTCCCGGAGAGGACGCTCGCCGCGACGAGGTCGTTCTTCACCACGGCCTCCTCGATCTTCGGATCGAGCGGACCGGAGTTGCCGATGCAGGTGGTGCAACCGTAGCCCACCGTCTGGAACCCGAGCTGGTCGAGGTACGGCGCGAGACCGGTCTTCTCCAGATAATCGGTGACCACGCGGCTTCCCGGCGCCAGCGAGGATTTCACCGCCGGGTTCACGGTCAGGCCCTTCGCGACCGCCTTCTTCGCCAAGAGGCCGGCGGCGAGCATCACGCTCGGGTTCGAGGTGTTGGTGCAGCTGGTGATGGCGGCGATGAGCACCGAGCCGTGGCCGATCCGCGAGCCGTCCACCTGGGCGCTGACGCTCGAGAACTCCTCGGCCTTCTTGCCGAAGCCGGCCTCGGTGATCGGCTTGCTGAAGGAACCGACGAACGTGTCCTTCAGTTTCGAGAGCTCGATGCGGTCCTGCGGGCGCTTGGGTCCGGCGACGCTCGGCACGACGGTGGAGAGGTCGAAGTCGACGACCTGCGAGTACTCGATCTGCCCCTTCGCCGGGATGCCCCACAGGCCCTGCGCCTTGTAGTAGCTTTCGTACAGCGCGACCTGATCGTCGCTGCGGCCGGTGGCGCGGAGGTAGTTCGAGCATTCGGCGTCGATGGGGAAGAAGCCCATCGTGGCGCCGTATTCCGGGGCCATGTTGGCGATGGTGGCGCGGTCCACGACCGGCAGCGCAGCGGCGCCGGGGCCGAAGAACTCGACGAACTTGCCGACCACCTTGGTCTTGCGCAGCAGCTGCGTGATGGTGAGCGCGAGGTCGGTGGCGGTGACGCCTTCGCGGAGGGCGCCGGTGAGGTGGACGCCCACGACGTCCGGCGTGAGGAAATACACCGGCTGGCCGAGCATGCCCGCCTCGGCCTCGATGCCGCCGACGCCCCAGCCGACGATGCCGATGCCGTTGATCATCGTGGTGTGCGAATCGGTCCCGACCAGCGTGTCGGGATAGTGGACGCCGCCCTGGTCGAGCACGCCCTTGGCGAGGTACTCGAGGTTGACCTGGTGGACGATGCCGATGCCGGGGGGCACGACCTTGAAGGTGTCGAACGCCTGCATGCCCCACTTGAGGAACTGGTAGCGCTCGCGGTTGCGGGAGAACTCAAGGTCGAGGTTCTTGGCCAGCGCGTCGGCGTTCCCGGCGAAATCGACCTGGACCGAGTGGTCGACCACGAGGTCGACGGGCACGAGCGGCTCGATGATCTTCGGGTTCTTGCCGAGCTTGGCGACGGCGGTGCGCATCGCGGCGAGGTCGACGAGCAAGGGGACGCCGGTGAAATCCTGGAGCACGATGCGCGCGACGACGAACGGGATCTCGGCGGTCCGCTCCTCGGTGGGCTTCCAGTTGGCGAGTTCCTTGACGTTGGCCTCCTGCACCTTCAGGCCGTCGCAGTTCCGCAGCACCGATTCGAGCACCAGGCGGATGGACACCGGCAGCTTGGAGACCGGCCCGACGCCGGCCTTCTCCAGGGCGGGCAGGGAGTAGAATCGCCCGGTCTTGCCGTGGCCGAGGTCGAAGGACTGCAGGGTGCCGAAAAGATTGTGCGGCGTGCTCATGGATTCGTGGATGATGCGGGAATCAGTTCAAAAACGCGGACCGAACCGTGAGGGGTGGCGAAAACAGCGTCAAGGACCGGACCCCTGCCGGGAAAATCGGATCGAACGCCGGTCCGTCGGGCGTCGTCAGCTGCGCGCGCGGGTTGGAACCGTCGTGGACGCCGGGACCGGGCCGGAAAGGCGAGGGACCTTGCCCGGTCCTTCCACGTGCGGCAGTTTGCGCGGACGAGATGACGTTGGTGTTGCCCAGTACCGGTCGACGACAGCGGTGGCGATCGCCTTTGGCGGTCGCCCTGCTGGTGTCGCTGGCGTTGCATCTCTACGTGTTCTTCGTGGCTTGGCTCGTGCCCGAGCTCATGCGACGCGGCTGGATCCCGGAATGGTTGAAGCCGGTCGTCGCCGCCGTCGCGCCGGCCGTCGTGGCCGATGCCAAGGCGAAAGCTCCGCCCGCGCCGCCGCCCGACATCGAGATCCCGCTCCAGTTCATCGAGGTGGACCCCGCCTTGGCGGCGACGGAACCGCCGAAGGACGCCCAGTTCATGTCCACGGCGAACACCGTGCTCGCCAACCCGGTCACGGCCCCCGAGGCCAAGCGCGAGCCGCGCATCGACGGGCGGCGCGAGGACACCCTGAAGACGTTCGAGACCGTCCGGCCGACGAAGGTCGTCGAGCCGGTGGTGCCCGAGGACCTCGTGAAGGAGGTCGCGCGCGAAGCGATGAAGCCGCTGCCCAAGGGCGGCCTGAAGCCGGGCGACCTCGCCAGGGCCAAGCCCGTTCCCGACGCGAAGACCGACCAGCCGCAGGAAGCGCGCGAAGCCCAGGAAGCCCGCGAGCCCAAGGTCCCGGCGCAGAAGAAGCGCAAGACGGTGAGCCAGGCCCGCGCCGAACGCGGGATGATGGTCGGCGAGCAGATGAAGCTCGACGGCGGCGCGCCGCGGTTCGGCATCGAGCCGACCTTCAACGTCAAGGCCACGCAGTTCGGCGAATACAGCAGCCGGCTCACCGCGGCCGTGCAGGCGCGCTGGTACCATCTGCTCGACGAGCGGCACTACTCGCTCGAGCGCACCGGCAAGGTGGTCGTGCGCTTCAAGCTGCATCCCGACGGCACGGTGAGCGCGATCAAGACCGCGCTCGAGACCACCGGCGAACTCTATTCCCTTCTCTGCGAGCTCGCCATCGAGCAGCCCGCGCCCTTCGGCAAATGGCCGCCGGCGCTGCTGCACGAGATCGGTGCCGAGCCCGTCGAGGTCACCTTCACGTTCAACTACTTCTACAACTGACCTGATGACCGCCTCCATCCGCGATGCCGGCCCGTTCATGTGGCTGCTGCTCACCCTCTCCGTGGTCGCCCTCGCCTACATCCTCGAGCGCGCCTGGGCCCTCCGCCGTTCCCGTGTCATGCCGCCCGCGCTCGCCGCGGCGCTCGACGACCGCGATCCGGCGGAGGTCCGGACCGTCTGCCACGCCAACCCGTCGCCGCTCGCGCACCTCGCGCTCGCGGTCGTCGACCATCTCTCCTGGCCGAAGGCCGAGAACGCCAGCGCGCTGGAGGTCCGCGCCCGCCAGGAGGTCGCCCAGATGGAGCGCGGCCTCGTCGTGATCGAGATCATCGTCGGCATCGCGCCGCTGATAGGCCTCGTGGGCACCATCTACGGCATCATCCCGCTCTTCGGCGATTTCGGCAAAGCGGTGGCGGGCGACAACGCGCTGCTGGCGAAGGGCATCGCCGCCGCGCTCAACAAGACGCTCGCCGGCCTCGGCGTGGCGATCCCGGCGCTGGTCGCGTGGAGCTATTTCAACAAGAAGGTCGAGGTGCTCGCCGTCGAGCTCGAAGGCCGGTGCGACGCGCTCCTCCGCCGCTACTACCTCGGCTCCCCCCGCACCGGCGAGGCCCCGGCCGTCCCGGCTTCCCGCCCATGAAGTTCTATCCGCGGCGCCGGCGCACCGCGCCCGCCATCATCATCATCTCGCTGATCGACGTGCTGATCGTGCTCGTGATCTTCCTGCTCACGGCCACGACCTTCAAGAACCAGCCCTCGGTCAAGCTGACCCTGCCCGAGACCGGCGACACGCCGAAGCCGGGTGCGTCCGACGAGAAGCCGCCGATGATCGTCACCGTGGCCGTCGGCGAACCGCACTACTTCGTCGGCAACCGTCCGGTGACCAGCGACAAGCTCCAGTCCGAGCTGAAGCTCGCGGCATCGGCCGATCCGGAGACGCGGTTGATCATCCGAGCCGACGGCGGTGCGGAGTGGCGGCTCGTGGTGAAGGTGATGGAACTGGCCAAGCTGGCGCCGATCACCCACGTCAAGGCCTTCACCAAAGGCGCCGCTGCCGCCGGCCAACGCTGACTCCACGGGATCGTCCGCCCCCGGAAGGGCGGACTTTCGAGTCCGCCCAACGGCCTCCACCGGAGTTTCGACCTTCGACCTTCGACCTTCGACCTTCGACCTTCGACCTTCGACCTTCGACCTTCGACCTTCGACCTTCGACCCGAGACCCGAGACCCGAGACCCGAGACCCGAGACCC
>CANGMH010000253.1 GCA_947454005.1 Verrucomicrobiota bacterium | reverse complement strand
GGCGTTGCGTTGGCTCGATTCACCGCTGTTCCCGTCTCGGCCGTTCGGTGCGCGCGAATGGGCCGGTGTCCGCGGATCGATCCGGCTCGAGGGCGTGGGCTACACCTATCCGAACGGGACCGTCGCCCTGGACGGCGTCTCGTTCGAGATCCCCGCGGGCAAGACCGTGGCGCTGGTCGGCTCCTCCGGTTCCGGCAAGAGCACCATCGCGAGCCTGCTGCTGCGGCTGCGCGAACCGACCGCCGGCCGGATCGTGGCCGACGGCGTCGATTTCTGGGAGTTCTCGCCGGCCTCGTGGCATGCCCGCCTCGGCATGGTCGAGCAGGAGGCCTTCCTTTTCCACGACACCGTCGCGAAGAACATCTGCTTCGGCCGTCCGGAGGTGACCCCGGAACAGGTGCAGCGGGCGGTCGCGGCGGCGCATCTCGAGGACGTCATCCGCGGGCTGCCGGCCGGGCTGGAGACCGTGGTCGGCGAGCGGGGCGCGATGTTCTCGGGCGGCCAGAGGCAGCGGTTGGCCATCGCGAGGGCGATCGTCGCCGATCCGCAGCTCCTCATCCTCGACGAGGCGACCTCCGCCCTCGACAACGTGAGCGAACGTCTGGTCCAGACGGCGCTCGACGAGGCCCGCCACCATCGGACGGTGGTCGTCATCGCCCACCGGCTCTCCACGGTCCGCAGCGCGGACCGCATCGTGGTGCTCGACCGCGGCCGGGTCGTGGAATCGGGGACCTGGGACGAATTGACGGCCCTCGGGGGGCACTTCAGCCGGCTTCTCAGGTCGGCCGAGCCGGGCACCGATCGCTTGGGCTGAGGTCCTCGCCGTCAACCGGCCGTGTCCGGGCGCTTGGGGCGGGGGAACCATCGCTCGGCCAGACGACGTCCGATGCCGATCCCGGGTTTCTCGACGAACTGGTGGACGAGCCAGGCCAGCGGATAGACGGTCGCGGCGACGAGCACGAGCAACACCACCATCCGGACCGGGTTCCGCAAGGCGAGGAAGCGGTCCTGCCGCCAAAGCCAGCCTCCCCACAGCGGGATCGCCATGCTGTGCAGCAGGTACACCGCGTATGAGCAGTCGGCGAGCAAGGCCATGATCCGGTTGCCGAAGATCCAGCCCAGCCAAGCGCTTCCCTTCCGTCCTGCGAAATCTCCCGCCAGATCGCGCCCGGCGACCAGATAGAACGCCAACGCCGCGACCGCCGCCACCTGCCAAGCCTGCACCGCGGCGAACAACAGCGCGAGCGCCACCAGAAGGGACGTCTCCGCGGGCCGCGCCGAGAAGCGGCGATTGGCCTCGGCGACGACCATCCCGACGAGGAACACGGTGAGCTTCATCGGCAAGAGGATCGGCAAGGGCAGGGCGGTCGCGGCCCCCGCGCGGAACTCCGGCATCCGCATCAGCACCTCGCCGGTGACGAAAGCCATGATCGCGGCGGCGAAGAGGAGCCGGGTCGCGCCGAACCGCCGGAGCCCGACGAGCACGAACGGGAACGCCGCGTAGAACTGCATCTCCAGGGCCAGGCTCCAATCCCCCATGAACGGCGAGGCCGCGAGGTCCGGCACGAACCCGAACAGGAAGGTCGCCCGCAGGAAGAGGCTGACCGCGTCCATCGGGAACAACGCCGGGTCGTAGACCACGCCGAGGTCATGCTTCGCCGCGCGCAGCACATCCACGCCGGCGGATAGAGGACCGTGGAGGACGACGGTCGCGGCCAGTGCCAGCCAGAACACCGGGACGATCCGGAAGATCCGCCGCAGCCAGAACTCCCCGACGGCCGCCCGGGTCAGGACCATCCCATCGCCCACGCGGCGCGTCCACTGGTGGACCATCAGGTACCCGGAGACGAACATGAAGACATCCACCGCGATGATGGGCGGCGGGAACCGGTGCCAGACCGACCCGCCCCAGATCATGCAGTGGCCGATCACCACCCAAAGGGCCGCGATGCCGCGGATGCCGTCGAGGAATCCGAGGTGATCTTTGGAAGGGGGTTCCGGCTTGGAGGACATCTCGGGCCCCGACGATGGAGCCACCGCGCGATCCCGGCCAAGCGGGAAGTGCCCGAGGAGATGCCCCGGCCGGTCCGGTGGGTGCCGGAGCGGACCACACGGATGGCGGCCGCACCGACCTGCAGCCGTGGGGAGGATCGGCCGAGCCGCGGCGGGACGCGCCGATGGAGGACCCTCGGAGCCGTCCGGCTTCGGTGGAGCGTCGGGCCGGAGGACCTCGGCCACCGGACGCCGCGCCGGGTGGGCGTGTCAGCGGAGGTCGATCGAGACGCCGAGGCGGGTCAGGGTCGAACCTTCGTCGAAGGCCAACCGTGCGAGCGCCTTGTTGTAGTCGGCCAAGGTGCTGATCTCCTGCGTCTGCGCCTGGGTGAGGTCGCGCTGGAGCTGGAGCACCTGGTAGTTGGTGCTCTTGCCGCTCTCGAGCTTCTTCTTCTCGGCCTCGTGCGCGGCCTCGGCGTAGATGCGCGACTGCTTGGTCGCCTCGATGCGTTCGCGGGCGCTCTCGACGGCACGGATATCGTTGTCGATCTGGATCATGATCGACTGCTCGGTCTGCTTGAACTGCACGAGCAGCTTCTCCTGGTCGAGCTTCGCCTTCTTGTGGCCGTTGCGGGCCGACAAGTTGTCGAGCGGGAAGGTGAGCTTCAGGCCCCAAGAATAGTTGGGGTTGCTGCGGTTGCCGAGGTCGGAGATGCCGGGACCGAACTCGGACGACCGCCCTGTGACGCCGTAGCCGCCGCTCAGGTCGAGCTGCGGATAGAGCTGGTTGCGGGTGAAGCGGAGCGTGATCTTCTGCTGCTCGAGGGCGATCTTCTGCTGGCGATAATCGGCCCGGAGGTCGAAGGCGCGCATCCAGCTGTCGGTGCGGTTCACGAGCGCCGGAACGTTCTGGAGCTTGGCCGTGGGCATGAGCATCTCGCCGGAGCTGGTCGCGAAATCCTCGTCGAGCAGCTGCTTGAGGGCGCGCTCTTGGTCGCCCAAGGATTTGCGCGCGCTGACTAGGTCGGCCTTGAGGCGGGCCACCTCGGCCTTGGCCTGCTCGGCGTCCAACGGGGCAAGGGCGCCGACCTCGACGCGTTTGCGGGTCTCGAACAGGAACCGTTCGGAGACCTCGAGCGCCTTCTCCTGCACCAACACGTTCTCGTAGGCGCTGATGAGGTTGTAGTATCCGAGCTCGACGTTGACCAAGGTGGTCATGATCTGGCCGCGGACCGTCTCGATGTTGCTCTTCAGCGCGAGCTTGTCGACCGCGATGGTCCAGCGGGTCTGGTCGATCCATGCGTTCTTGAGCAGCGGTTGCGTGAGCCGGACGCCGGCATCGGGAGAATAATCGAACGGGCTGGTGAACGTCCCCGCGCCGGAAAGCGTGGTGCTCTGGCTGCGGCTGACGTCGCCGAAGAAATCGTAGCGCAGGCCGGTCGGCAGGTTGCCGCCGAGGCCGACCCCGTAGGTGTCGTTCCAGTTCTCGTTCGACGGCGGGTTGAAGACGCTCGGGTTGAAGCCCGCCTCGGAGCGGCGGAAACCCTGGCCGGCGCTCGCGGTGAACGTCGGATCGTACGCCGTGTAGGCGGAGCTCAGGGCCAACTCGGCCACCCGCGGGCCGTAGCGCTGGATGCGCACGTCGAAGTTGTGCCGCAACGCCATCTGGATGCAGTCATCGAGCGAGACGGGCTTCTGCGCCAGCTCGGCCTGGGCGACGGACAGCGTCGACGCCGCGACGGCAGCGGCCAACAAGGGGCGGAACTTCATGGTCGGCGCAGCGTGCTGTTTTTGCATGAGGGGGTCAAACGTGAGTTTGCTTCGGACAGGATGACACGCCCCCGACGCAGGGGGTTTCACGGAAATTCACGGCATCGCCGGCTTCCGGCCGGTCGCGTCAGGCCCAGACCGGCTCTCCCGCCACGGCCTGCGCGCAATCCAGGGCCGAGGTGAAGGCGTCCTCGTGGAAACCGTGCCGGAAATAGCTCCCGGCGAAGCGGACCGCGGCCTCCGGTGAACGCCGGTTCAGGCGCGGCAGCTCGGCCTGGGCCCGGATGGCCCCGAGGCTGAACAACGGATGCTCGTACGCGATGCGCCGGATCACCTTCCCCGGGTCCACCGAGGACTCGCCGTTGATCGACACGAAGTAATCCGCCGTGTCGCGGATGCCTTGGAGACGGTTCATCCAATAGATGGTCTGCGGCGCCGCAGCGCCCTCCGGACCGGACGCGATGCGGTAGTTCCACGCCGACCACGCGAGGCGCGTCCTGGGCATGACGCCGGTGTCGGTGTGGACGGTGGCGATGTTCGGCTGGTAGCGGAACTCGCCGAGCACGCGCCGTTCGTCGTCGTCCGCGTCGGCGAGCATCCGCAGCGCCTGGTCGGCGTGGCAGGCGAGCACCACCCGGTCGAACCGCCCGACCTTTCCGTCCTCGGTCGTGACGGCGGCCCCGGTCCCTTCGCGGACCACCCGGGCGACGGGCGAACGGAGCCGGATGCGCGTGCCGTCCGGATCGATGAGCGGGCGGAGCCGCCGCACGTATTCGCGGGCGCCGCCATCCACCGTCCACCACGGATGCTGCGTGCGCAGGCCGAGGAAGCCGTGGTTGTGGAAGAAACGCAGCAACGTCATCGCCGGGAACTCCAGCATCCGGTCGGGCGGCGTGCTCCAGACGGCGCTGCTCATCGGAACCAGGTACAGGTCGAGGAAGCCGTGTCCATAGCCGCGCTCCCGCACGTAATCGCCGAGGGCCATCCCGGCCCAGCGAGGGTCGTCCAACGCGGCCACGGCCTCGGTGTTGAACCGGTCGATGGTGAGCAGCAGCTGGTAGAACGAAGGCCGGAACAGGTTCCGCCGTTGCGCGAACAGGTGGTTGAGGCCCGATCCGCAGAACTCCAGCCCGCTCGGCACGTGCTGCACGCTGAAGCTCATGTCGGTGGGCTTCACCGGCACTTCCAGCTCCTCGAAGAAGCGGCAGAGGTTCGGGTAGGTGACGCGGTTGAACACCATGAACCCGGTGTCGAACGCGACCGGCCCGGTCCGGCCGGCCACGTCGATCGTGTTGGTGTGGCCGCCGGGATAGTCCGCCTGCTCGAACAATGTGATGTCGAAACGCCCGCGCAGGAAATAGGCGGTGCCGAGACCGGCGATGCCGGTGCCGACGATGGCGAGACGAGGAAGTGGCATGGTCCGGACAGAGTGGACCGGATCCGCCGGACGTCCACCGCGGTCGCGCCGGCGGAGGTCGTCCGGACGGCGCAGCGGCCCGGACCGCGCTCAGCGGCCCTTCGAGAGGTGTTTGGCGCGGTTGTAAGCCTCGGTCGGCACGGGGCGCAGGTCCCAGATCAGGCCGGTCCACGACATCACCTTCAGCAGGTAGTAGGTGATGTCGAGCTCCCACCAATAGAAGCCTTGGCGCACGGTGGTCATGTGCTTGTGGTGGTTGTTGTGCCAGCCCTCGCCCAAGGTGATCAGCGAGAGGATGAAGCTGTTCCGGCTGTCGTCGCCCGTGTCGTAGCGCTTGTTCCCGAACACGTGCGCCATCGAGTTGATGCAGGCGGTGCCGTGGAACAGGACGGTCGTGCTGATGAAGAATCCCCAGACGAGCATCTGCCCGCCGGTCACGCCCAAGGACGGCGCCTGGTGCTGGAGCAGCTTTCCGATGCCGAAAAGCAGGGTCGCGAAGAGGATCGGGACGAGCGTGTCGTAGCGGTTGAGGAAGACGAGTTCCGGGAACTTCGCGAGGTCCTTCACCCGACCGTAGTCGGTCGGGAAATTCTTGGAGCTGGTGATCCAGCCGATGTGCGACCAGACGAACCCGTGCTGCCGGGGGGAATGTTTGTCCACCGGTTCGTCCGAATGCTGGTGGTGGTGCCGGTGCGTCGCCGCCCACCAGAGGGCGCCCTTCTGCACGCAGGCCGCGCCCCAGACCGCGAGCACGAACTGCCACGCCCGCGAGGTCGAGAAGGTCCGGTGCGAGAAATAGCGGTGGTAGAAGCCGGTGATGGCGAACATCCGCACGAAGTAGAGCGCGACGGCGGTCCCTACGGCGGTCCAGCTCCAGCCGGTGACCAGCACGCCGAGGCAGCCCGCATGGAGGATGATGAACGGGATGGTCCGCACCCACTCGACCCGGTCGGGCTTGGCTTCGAGCGCCTTGAGGTCGCCCAGGGCCTTGGTGCCGTAATCGGAGTCGAACCATTGGAGGATCGACACCAACGCGGAGCGGTTGGAGGTGGCCGAGCTATCGTTGGCGGGATGAGGCATGTGAGCGGGCGACTTGTGCGGGCACGTGGGCGGACGACGACGCGGATGCCGCATGGCATCCTTCCGAGGTCTCTGGCCGGTCATCGGGACACGGACAGAGGACGACGCGATGAACGATCGACGAGTCCAACGGCCGATGACGGTGGCACATGACCGGGAACCCGCCAACGCTCCTTTTTGTCGATCCCTCACCCGAAATGGCCCGGTGCGGTCACGTTTCCGCCACGGGGGTCTCCGCGCCGCCGGCGGGCC
>CANGMH010000252.1 GCA_947454005.1 Verrucomicrobiota bacterium | reverse complement strand
GGTGACCAACCGCCACTTCGCAGACGTCCCAATTTCGGCCGTGCCTGTAGCGATGCGCTCAGATCTTTATTTTCTTTTGGGAGAGGAGATTCTTCTGCGGCGCGACCCGGCACCTGACAACAATATCAGCCTAGCCGCACCGGCAGATGTGTTGAACTTCGTTTACGACGAATTCCGGGATTTCTTGATAGCCAAATACTTGGTTGAGAATTTCGATCCGAATGCGCCGGCCGACTTTGCTTCATTCGTCGCCACTGGCGAGAGGGGGGCGGTTCAAATCAGCGAGGGGGTCAAGCGGTTTCTCTATTATTTCTCCCGGTTGCCAGACTGGTCGGAATTCTGGAAATACTATTCCAAACAGGCGGCTTACGACGAGGTTTTCTTCCCGGAAGTGTTCTTCGTCGCCGAAGAACACCTCAACGTGGATGACGCGTTCCGAATTCGAGCCATACTTGAAAAGTCTGACTATGATGCCACACGTGTCGCGAGATTCCTCCTCTGGCGGGGGCCGAAGGACCGTTTCCCATTTTTGAATCTGGACTTATTAATCGATACGCTAGCCGAGGGCGACGATGGGCGATTTGCCGTCCTGATTTCCAACAACTTTCAGTCCTATTATGGTTTTCAGGAGCGGACCAATCCTGCACGAGAGTGGGTCGAAGTGATTGAAAAAAAGCTATTGCCCTATTTTGATCCAAAGCGGCACGAGCCCTTTGTTCAACTGATGACGATCCTCTTCCCTCTCAACAGTGAAAGTGATTTGGAGAGCCCCGTTGTTCGACTGTTTCGGAGGATAGCGGCCAAGTTCCCTGCCCTCGCGCATAAGGTTCTCAGCCGGGCCCTCGAATTCAAATTCACTATCCATCGCCCGTATGTCTGGCGCCTGCTAGCCGAGCAGAATCTCGATGCTGCCATGGTCGTCGCCATCCGGGCCGTGGCCGAAGGCGAGCTGGCGTCCGCCTCTGTGGAAACCGCCACTGAAATCCGCCGATTCCTCATCAAGTCCACAGCATCACGCCCATGATTTACCTTACGGCCTCCAACGCCGCTCTGGCCTTCTTGAAATCACAGCCGTCGCGCCAGCAGTTCTTGAGTCGCGCGAAGGTCCGTCGGAATACCTACGCCGCAGAGCTATTACTCAACCTTTTCGACGAAATGTTCGTCTATTCTAAGAACCTGCGCGAGGAATACTTGAAATACTACAAGATCGAATACCCGACATTCTCCGAGTTTGCCGATACCTTTTCCAACGTGCCAGAATCGGTCATTCCGAAGCTAGATGGCTATTTCCACCGCTACGAACTCATTATCCATTTCGGCATTCCCGGCTACCTCGAAGAGGATTCAGGTGCCGAAACGCTTTGCCGTCTCCTCAACACGAAACTCGCCAAATGAAAATCCGCACAGGTTTTGTCTCCAACAGTTCCTCGACCTCGTTTCTGATCCTCGCCGCTGACGATCTCACGCGAGACAATTTCTACCAGCTCATGGGAGTGAGCCTGAAGTCACCACTCGCCGGGATCTTCCGGGAACTGCACGAGGCGCTGCTCGACAGTGCCGAGCCAATCGTAGATCTCCGGTATGTCGACGAATCGATTCCGGTCACCCAATGGCTGGATGGATTCAGAGGGGAGATATCTCCACGGATGGCGGAAAAGCTACAGGATGCGAAGAAGCGCGGGCTGAAGGTCTATTATGGCTGTTTGGATAGCGAATCGAGCCAAGTTGAGACTTTTTTCTGCTGCGATTCGTTCGAGGCTGAAAATGAAAAGTTCTACCTCAATGCACTGGAGTGCGCTTGGTAATGAGCAGTTTCGTCATTAAACGCTTCCCGCAGGACCGATACAGCGCGGTCTTCAACCCGAATTCGGGCTTTTTTGCGCGGATTGAAGACTCGGGCGCCCATGAACCGTTCTGGGCGCAGCACGGACCCGAGCTACTCGATATAGCCATTACAAATTGGTGCGACAAGGGTTGCAGCTTTTGCTACCGGAAATCAGATCAAGAGGGTGATCATATCTCGGTCCGCGATTACACCGAAGTCATGCGGCAGGCGCGCGACATGCACGTGTTCCAAGTTGCCCTAGGTGGCGGCAACCCGAACCAGCACCCTGATTTTCCAGAAATCCTGCGGCTGACTCGCGAAGATTTTGGGATTGTGCCTAACTACACAACAAATGGGCGCGGCTTGACCGGCCAAGTCCTTGCTTCAACGGCGAAACACTGTGGTGCCGTAGCCGTTAGTGCCTACGCTCCTTATGAGGAGACGACCGAAGCGGTCGACCGGCTAAGGGACGCGGGCGTGTCGACTAACCTCCATTTCATCCTGACCAGCCGGTCGGTCGAAACCGCGATTGAATGGCTCCACAATCCGCCGCCTTTCCTCAAGCGCGCGAATGCCATAGTCTTCCTGAACTACAAGCCCGTCGGTCGGTTCAGCGATCAAAAATTACTGCTCAACCGTAGCCCGCGTGTGGCGGAGTTCTTCCGACTTGCGACTGCGGGCAAGCAATCATTCCGCATTGGGTTTGATACGTGCACCATCACTGGACTTGCCCGGTTGGGGAGCGCGTCAGACGTTTCATTGGAGGGTTGTGACGCCGGCCGCTTTTCCTTGTTTATATCCGAAAAAATGGAGGTGTATCCCTGCTCGTTCATGGTGGAAGCTGGCTATAAGGGCATTCCCTTGAGAGGAAGTTCGCTGCGGGAAATCTGGGAGCATCATCCCAGCTTTCGGGGCATTCGGGCTAAGCATGCAGCCAAGGGTTGCGCGGATTGCACCACGCCGAGCCATTGCCTTTCCGGATGTCCATTGTTTCCTGAAATGAACCTCTGTGCCTCAAAATGCGCTCCGCAATCTCGCACTCACCCAGACTAGCCGACCGAGGTGGATTACCTCGGCTTCGCCGATCAGCTCAAAAAAGGCGCTCGTCACCTACACCGAGAGCGGCGGCTAGGGCAACCCGACCCTCGACACCGCCTAGATCATCGCCGTGATGCTGGAGAAGCATGGCATCGCCTGCGACCTGATTTACCCGTTCAACTGGGACAAGTGGACCACTGGGAAGCCCGCCGAACGCCTTGCGCTCATCCCCGCTGGACAGGAGCACATCCTCGAACAGGCCGACGGCAAGAAGCGCTGGGCGCAGGCGGTGATAGAACTTTCCCGCGCGTTCGCCCTCTGCGCCGCCAGCGACGAAGCGGCGGAGATCCGGGACGACGTGAGCTTCTTCCAGGCCGTGCAAGCCGCGCTGAACAAGCAAAGCAGCACCAACAGGAAGACGCCCGAGCAGATCGCCGCCGCCATCCGCCAGCTCGTGAGCAAGGCCATCACCACCGAAGGCCAGGTGATCGACGTCTTCACCGCCGCTGGGTTGCCCAAGCCGGACATTTCGATCCTGAGGGACCAGTTCCTGGCCGAAGTGCGTGGCCTCAGGCACAAGAACGTCGCTGCCGAGCTGCTGGAGAAGCTGCTCAAGGACGAACTCAAGGTGCGCTCCAAGCGCAACCTCGTGCAGAGCCAGTTCTTCGGCGAGAAGCTCAAAATGACCCTCAACGCCTACCACAACCGCGCCATCTCCACGATGCAGGTTATCGAGGAACTGATCAAGCTCGCCAATGATCTCGCCGCCGCCACCAAACGCGGCGAAGACATGGGGTTGACCGACGACGAGATCGCCTTCTACGACGCCCTCGCCGCGAATGATTCCGCCGTGACCGCGATGGGCGACACGAAGCTCAAAGTCATCGCCGCCGAGTTGATCACGCAGGTGAAGAAGAGCGTGACCATTGACAGGATCCTCCGCGAAAACGCCTGCGCCAAGATCTAGGTCATGGTGAAGCGCATCATGAACAAACACGGCTACCCGCCCGACCTGCAGGAAGAAGCGGTGAAGACCTTGCTCGCAGAGGCGGAGCTACTGTGCGCGGAGTGGGTGTGAAGCAGAGGCAACGCGGATCCAGTCGGCCTTCCTGGCCGCCCTACGGCTTGAGTCCTCGGGCCGATCTGCGCAAGTTCGCGCCATGTGCGGGCGGTACACGCTGGCCAAGGGGAAAGGCGAATGGGCATTCGCGCACGTCCGCATCGAGTGGAAAGGGGCACCCCGTTACAACATCGCCCCGTCCCAACGCGCGCCGATCATCCGACTGGAACAGGGTCTGCCGGTGGTCCGGGAGCTGCGCTGGGGGTTGGTCCCCTCGTGGGCGAAGGACGCCAAGATCGGCAACTCGCTGGTCAACGCCCGCGCCGAGACGGTCGCCGAGAAGCCGTCCTTCCGCTCCGCCTTCAAGCGCCGCCGCTGCCTCGTGCCTGCGGACGGCTTCTACGAATGGCAGCAGCTCGGGACGTTGAAGCAGCCATGGCGTTTCGTGCGGCCCGACGACCGCCCCTTCGTGTTCGCCGGACTCTGGGAATCCTGGCGCGACCCGTCGGAACCTGGAGCGGAGCCGCTGGAGTCGTTCACCGTCATCACGACGGAGCCGAACGCCGTGGCGGCACCGGTCCATGACCGGATGCCGGTCATCCTCGACGGCGAAAGCATCCGTCGCTGGTTGGACAAGGAGACCTCCCCGGATTCGCTGGCGGCATTGCTGCGGCCTTGTCCGGACGCGGACCTCACCCGCTACACGGTGTCGCCGCTGGTGGGCAGCCCGAAGAACGACCTGCCGCAATGCATCGCGCCATTGCCGGTGCAGATGGGGTTGGACGGCCATTGAACGGAAAGTATGCGCTACGTTGTGCACCTGCGGAGTGCATAAGTGTGATAGCGTGAGGACTTTGACACTTATGCAATGAGCTGGGCTGGCATATTTTCCGCGCCGTCCCAGTTTGCCGTGGGGATAGCGGCAATCCAGCCGCTGGCGATGGCATTCTCCGCGCGTCCATCGTTGAGGTAACATCCACGCGTGACGGATCTTCCCGCCGAGCTACCCATCATAATAACGTGGTTGCGGCGGCGGCTCTCCTGTGGGTCGGCCGGATTACGCTTCGCGCTTAACTATTTGATAATGCCCTTGCTTTTGATGAGGACTTGCGGTTCAAACATTCCCGGTCCTTCATATGGCGTCGACCCAGACCAAGGTCGGTCCCCAATGGCAACGGGCAACACGTCCGTTGCTATGGTGGTTTGTCGCCAGCTTGCTGCTGTTGCTGTGGCGCTTCCACTACACTCACGCCGCGCGAGCGACGGTCCAGTTCACGGTTTCCCTGGAGAGCAAGGCTGGGCTGCTATCGGCAGAGACCACGTTGAACGGCAGACCTTACCGGGCGGGCGAGCCCTCCGGGGTGGGTTGGCGGAAACTGCGGGTACGTGCCCCCGGTTTCGAGCCGGTCGAGACCGAGCGCTTCGTCTGGTATGGCGGCGTGGCACTGGGAGACCTCACCTTGGCCCGCTCTCGCGGCCGGTTGGAACTGGATCTCACCCCGGCAGCTGAGTCGGTCCGCATCCTCGGTGAGGAAGAGGACAAGACCCTCGACCATGCCACCCACGGTTCGTTCCTGTTGCCCACCGGCCGGTATGCGGTGATGGCGAAGTTCGCGCGTTTCAGCGAGGAACGGACGGTCGAGATCGACCGCGACCAGACCAACCGAGTCGTCTTAACCCCCAAGCTGACGACCTTGGTACTGAACTCCGCGCCCGACGGCACCGAGTTCGAGTTGACCTCGGTGAAGCCGCCGGAGGTGAGGGTGAGCGGTCGCACGCCCGCGACGGTGACCGACCTTCCTTCCGGGGAGTATGCGCTCTCGATGTGGCGGGGGCGCTACCGGAAGCAGCTATCGATCCCTCTGAGCGGACCGACCAACCGGCACGACGTGGAGTTCCGCTATGCCAAGGTGGCGGTCAGCTCGGAGCCACCGGACGCTGCCATCAGCGATGGGGAGCGCGTCGTCGGGCGGACACCCGCCAACCTTGAACTGGTTCCCGGCACCTACCGCCTGCAGATCGACAAGGACGGCTATCTCGGGACCAACGTGAGCCTGACCCTGGCTGAGACGGACACGCGTGCCGTGGCGGTGACCTTGGTCAACGGCACTTTCCTCGAGGCCCTCGAACGGGCGCGCAACGCCTTTTCCGGCTTCTCGGCGGACTATGACCGCGCGCTCGCGGACGTGGACCAGGCGCTTCGGATCAAGCCGGCCGACGAGACCGCTCTCGGCCTGAAGCGGAACATCGAGTTCAACCGATACATGCGGAGCGCCCGGCGCCTCCAAAGCGCCGGTGATTTTGCCAATGCCCTGTCCGCAGCCGACGCAGCTCTGAAACTGGGCGTGAACGATGCCGATGTCGCGGCCTTGAACGACGAGCTGCTGAAGGGACAACGCGATGCGGCGGTGGCGCAGGCCGAGGTCCGCCGCAACCGGCCCTTGAAGAAGCTGCCGGAACTCACCCGCAAATTGGCCTATGACGAGCTGTTCGAGCCGCAGGTCCTGCGCTTCAGCGGCTCGCTCGCCAACGTGCGCGCCGGCCTCGCCCGCGCACTGGGACGGAAGCCCGATTGGAGCATCCGCCAGAACTCCGAACTGGAGGGCGAGATGGTGGTG
>CANGMH010000251.1 GCA_947454005.1 Verrucomicrobiota bacterium | reverse complement strand
GTCGTGCGTCGGGTTCATGATCCGCACGGTCGTCCGGATGCTGGAGGAAGAAGACGCCGCGAACCCGCCGCCGCCGAACCCGCACCCGTGAGGTCCGTCCGTTGCCTTGACGCCCCGAGGCACCGAACCCACGTTGCGCGGGCTTGGTGAAACCCCGTCCAGCCGGGCCGAAGGCCGGCATCTTCACCGCCGTCTCCGCCACTTCCGCCGCCGTCGCGTTGCGGGAGCGCACGGCGCTCGGCGGCGTGGTCGTCTGTCCGGAAGTCACGGCCGGAGCCCAGCCGTTCTGGGTCGCGATGCTGGCCGGCCTGTTCCCTGCGCGCACGATCCTGGTGGTGACCGAAGGGCTGAAGGCGCAGGAAAGCTTCCACGCCGACCTTTCGACCTGGACCCGGTCCCAAGACGCCGCCGCCGGATCCGGATCCCCGCTGCCGCTCTTCTACCCGCCCTGGGACATCCTGCCGCACGAGAACAAGCTCCCGCACTCCGACGTCATCAGCGAGCGCCTGCAGACGCTGGTCGAGCTCGCGGACGCGAAAGGCGGCGCCGCTGGACCAGGACGCCGGGCGATCGTCGTCGCCTCGGTCACCGCGCTGCTGCAACGGACGTTCCCGGTCGCCGAACTGCGGGAAAAGACCCGGCGGCTCCGGCGCGGCGACAGCTTCAACCCGCTCGACCTGATCGAGTGGCTCGAAGAAGTGGGGTACGAACCCGAGGCGCAGGTCACCAACAAGGGCGAGCTCTCGTGGCGCGGCGGCATCGTGGACGTGTGGCCGCTCAGCTCGCCGTGGCCGGTGCGGTTGGAGTTCTTCGGCGACGAGCTCGAATCGCTCCGCGAGTTCGATCCGCACACCCAGTTGTCCCGCGAACAGGTGGACGCAGTGACGCTGCCGCCCGCCGGCGAGCTCAGCCTCTTGAAGAAACGGGCGGCAGAGAACGCCGGACAGGGAAGCGCTTCCGAGCCGCGACCTCTGGCCTCGCTTCTCGATTATCTGCCTGCCGACACGTTGCTCGTCCTGTGCGAACCCGACGCGCTGCTCGACCACGCGCTCCGTTATCGGCAGACGGTTCCGCCGGCCGATCCGTTCTTCCTGCCTTGGGACGACCTTCTCGCCGACGCGGAGAAGCGCGGGCTGGTCCGGTTCGACGTGACGGGGCTGGACGCCGACAGCGTCGGCAGCTCCGGTCCTGTGCTTGGTGAAGACCTCGACCTCGTGCTGCCGGCGGATCCGGCCATGTCCCCGGTCCATTCCGCGGGGACCGACGAGCCGCTGCTGACCTTCACCTCGCTCGACGCGTTCCGGCCGATCGCCGCGACCTTGCCCGACCCGCAGGTCGCCGAGGCGCAACGCCGCGAGTTCTTCGCGCAGCTGCACCGCTGGGGACGCCAAGGGCACTCCGTCCATGTCTTCTGCAACAACGACGGCGAGCGCCAGCGCTTCGGCGAGCTTTGGCAGGAGTACGGTTTCGGCGGGACGCCGGTCGCGACCGACTTGGGGACCCTGTCGCGCGGGTTCATCCAGCCGGACGCCAAGCTCGTCGTCGTCACCGACGCGGAGATCTTCGGACGCTACAAGGTGCAACGCCCCCGGCGCCTCAAATCGCCCCATGCGCAAGCGATGCGGTCCGCGTTCGAAGTCGACTTCACGGATTTCGAGGAAGGCGACCATGTCGTCCATCTTCAGCACGGCATCGGGATCTTCCGCGGGTTGAAGACACTGTCCGCCGCCAGCGCCCGCGGCACCGGCCGGGTCGAGCCGGGATCGGGCCAAGAATGCCTGGTGGTCGAGTTCGCCGCGGCCGCGCCCGGCGACGAACCGCCGCGCCTCTACGTGCCCGTCACCGAGGCCCATCTCGTCAGCAAGTACGTCGGCGCGGGCAAGGCGCGGCCGCAGCTCAACCAGCTCGGCGGCACGCGCTGGACCAAGGCGAAGGAGCACGCCCAGAAGGCCGTGCGCGACCTCGCCGGCGACCTGCTCTCCGTCCAGGCGGCGCGCACCGCGCAGCCCGGGCACGCGTTCGCCGCGGACGCGCCGTGGCAGCGCGAGTTCGAGGGCGCCTTCCTGTACGAAGAGACACCGGACCAGCTGAAGGCGATCGACGCCGCCAAGCGCGACATGGAGGCGGCCAAACCCATGGACCGACTGGTCTGCGGCGACGTCGGGTTCGGCAAGACCGAGGTGGCCATCCGCGCGGCGTTCAAGGCCGTGCTCGGCGGCAAACAGGTCGCGCTGCTGGTGCCCACGACCGTCCTCGCGCAACAGCACTACAACCATTTCCGCGAGCGCATGGCCGATTATCCCGTGCGCATCGAGCTGCTCTCGCGTTATCGCACGCCCAAGCAGCAGCGGGCCGTCCTGGAGGCCGCGGCGGCCGGCACGGTGGACATCGTCATCGGCACCCACCGCATCGTGCAGGCCGACGCGGCGTTCAAGGACCTCGGGCTGGTCATCGTCGACGAGGAGCAGAAGTTCGGCGTGAAGCACAAGGAGCAGTTCAAGCTGCTGCGGAAGACCGTCGATGTGCTCACGCTCAGCGCGACGCCCATCCCGCGCACGCTCTATCTCGCGCTCACCGGTGCCCGCGACCTCAGCACGCTGGAGACGCCGCCGCAGGACCGCCTGCCGGTCGAGACCGTCGTCGGCAACCACGACGAGCGCGTCATCCGCGACGCCATCGCCCGCGAGCTGGAGCGGGGCGGCCAGGTCTTCTTCCTGCACAACCGCATCTCGACCATCGAGGGCGTCGCGCTGCGGCTCAAGGCGCTCGTGCCGGCGGCGCGCGTCGTCATCGGGCACGGCCAGATGGACGCCGACGACCTGGAGAAGGTCATGACCCGGTTCGTCAACGGCGACGCCGACGTGCTCGTGAGCACGACCATCATCGAGAGCGGCCTCGATATCCCGAACGCGAACACCATCATCATCGACCGCGCCGACCGCTTCGGCCTGAGCGAGCTCTACCAGCTGCGCGGGCGCGTCGGCCGCTACAAGCACCAGGCCTACTGCTACCTGCTGCTGCCGCGGCACGCGCAGCTGCTCACCGAGGCGCGCAAGCGCATGAGCGCCATCAAGCAGTACTCCGCGCTCGGCTCCGGGTTCAAGATCGCCATGCGCGACCTCGAGATCCGCGGCGCGGGCAACCTGCTCGGCGCGCAGCAGAGCGGCCACATCACCGCGGTCGGGTTCGAGCTCTACTGCCAGCTGCTCCAGCAGAGCATCGCGGCCTTCAAGGGCGAGAAGGTCCGGCCCCGCGTGGAGGTCCGGACACGCTTCGATTTCCTCGCGACCAACCCGGGCGAGGAACGCGACGCCAAGGCGGAAGGTCGGAAGCAGAAGGAGGAGGTGCGGCCCCGGTTCGACATCGAGGTGCCGCGCGAGGTGATGACCTGGCACGCCGACGAGGACGCGCCTTCGCGTCCTGCGCACCCGGCTCCACGCGAGCCGTTGCCGAAAGCGCCGGCCTACCTGCCGCTCGATTACATCCGCGAACCGGCGCAGCGGCTCGAGATCTACCGGCGTCTCGCCCAGGCCACCGATCGCGCGGCGCTCGACGCCCTGGAGCGCGAGCTGACCGACCGATTCGGGGCGCCGCCCGTGCCGGTCGAGCTGCTGCTCGCCATCGGCGGGCTGAAGCTGCTGGCCGCGGAACGGCGCGTGGACGCGATCGAGGTCGTCGAGGACAAGGTGAAGCTCACGCGCAACGGCGAGCTGATCACCGTCGGGGGCCACTTCCCGCGCCTCGCCAAACGCGACGCCCGCGCCCGCCTCGGTGAGGTCAAGAAGCTCCTCCTGGCGCTGTGAGCACCGTCCGATCCGCCGGAACCGCCCGGTGGAGGCGGACGGTCCGGGCGTCCTTCCGACGGCGACTGCCCTGACCTATCCGACGGTCCCGCCGAGGAACAACGGCACCATGTGGCGCTCGTAGATGTTCTCCGTCACGTTCTTCGCGACGATGGCCTCGTTCGCCTCCAGCAGGCCGAGGTAGGTCCGGCCCTTCTTGGCGGCGAGCTTGAAGGAGACGTGGAGCAGCTGCCGGAAGCTCGGGTTGAACTCCGGATGGCCCGGGATATGTCGGAGAGCCCGGGCGAACTGTCCGCCTTGCCATCCGTCCACCGTGGCGGCGGACGGGAGCTGCCCGCGGTCGATGTCGATGACCGATGCATAGGGAGCCGAGAGTTCCTCCACGTGCTCCAAGGCCTGACGATAGATCTCCTTGGCGAGGGCCAATCCTTCCCCTTCGGATTCGGCGAGGCCGATCAATTCCTCCAGCCAGGTCGTGCCCGCGGTCTTGATGTGGAGCCCGGCGCCGGATCGCGCCAACGCCCGGCGGATGATGGGATACAACGAGAACTTGTCGCTGCCGCTGTGGACGCTGAGCTTCAGGTTCGCGGGCAGGCCGTAGCGCGCGACCGCGTGGGCGATCACCGCGAGGTCGTCGTCGAACTCGCGCTCGAACTGCGCGAGGTCGCCGACGTAGTCGACGCCTTTGTTGAACCGCCCGGTGAACTTCGGGGCGATCGTCTGCGCGCGCACGCCTTCATCGGCGAGCAGCACCAGGACCACGAGCAGCTCCGGCGGCGTCTGCGGCGCGTCGGTCTCGTCCATCGAGACCTCGGCGATGAAGTTCCCTTCGCCGCCTTTCCTCTCGGCGATGTGCCGGTGGATCCTCCCCGCGTCCCGGACGGCGAGCAGGTACTTCCCGGCGACCCGGCGGATGTCGTCCGCGGTCGTGCGGAACGGTGCCGCCACCCCGGCGATGGAGAGGGAGCCGACCAGTTCCGGGTGCCTGGCGATGAAGGCCTCGACATCGGCGGACGGGGCCGGCTTGCCGATGCTGTCGGCGACGTCGATGGTGAAGAAATCGGAGCTCGGCAAGAAGCGGTCCACCGTCTCGATCCGGATATGGTCGGCGTCGACGTGCCAGCCAGCGGTCCAACCGAGCGCGGCCACCGCGGCTTCGGCGGCGGCCCGGACGCTCTGCGGCTCGGAGCCGATGAACGTGTGTTCCCGGTTCGATTTGTTCCAGACCGGCACGACATCGACCCCGCGTGCGGCGAGCATCTGGAAAGCGCGCAACTGGGCCCGCGCCTGGTGAGCGAAGCGGTCACCGACGCCGAAAGAGAAACGTTCCAACGTGAGCATGGGAGCGGACTCTGGGGCACCCGGAGCGGACCTGCAATGCCGTGTCTCCAAGCGGGGGTCGCGTCCCGGATCCATCCTGTCCCCGCTGTCCGCGAAACCCGCTAGGCCACTTCTTTGAGCAGGGCGATGAACTGCTTCATCGCCGGGGAAAGCACCTTGTTCTTCTTGTAGATGACGGCCAGCGGCCGGCCGATGGAGACGTCCGCGAACGGCACGGCAGCGAGCGTCTGCTTGGTCACTTCTCCCGCGACGGTCCCCGCCGGCACGATGCTCACGCCCGCTTCGATCTCGACCGCCCGTTTGACCGTCTCGATGTTGTCGAACTCCATCACCACGCGCACCGCGACGCCCGCGTCGCGCAGGACCTTGTCGACCGCCTTGCGGGTCGGGATGTCGGGCTCGAAACCGATGAATTTCTGGGTGTTGAGCTGGGCGAGCTTCGCGGTCTTCAGCTTGGCGAGAGGATGCTTGGGATGGCAGATGAGCACCATCGGCTCCTCCCGGAGCGGGACGATCTCCAGGCGGTTGTCCTTGTTCGGATACGCCACGAGCCCGAGGTCCACCACGTTCCCCAGCACGTCTTCGTAGACCTGGTTGGCCCGCTGGTACTCCACGTGGACGTTCACGGTGGGATACGACCTGAGGAACCGTTTCAGGTAGGGCGGAAGGTCGTGCAACCCGATGCTGTAGATGGTCGCGACGCGGATCGTGCCGCTGACGATGTCCTTGACCTCCTGGAGGCGGTGCAGGAGCGAATCGTGCGTCGAGACGATCAGCTTGCTGTGCTCGTAGAGCAGTTCCCCCTCCCGGGTCAGCCGGAATTTCTTCTTGCTGCGCTCGATGAGCAGCGACTTGAGCTGCCGTTCCAGGGAGCTGACCTGCTGGCTCACGGCGCTCTGGGTCACGCCGTTGATCTGCGCCGCCTTGGTGAAGCTCTCCGTCTCGACCAGGTCGCAGAAGATCTTGAAGCTCTGGATCTGCATGGGCCTAGCTAAACATGTCCCTGGGGGATTGGAACCAGAATTAGCCCGGCTCACGGCAGTTCATCGCGATTAGGGGGATCCACCAAGCGGAGGCGGCTGTTACGGGACGGCCGGAGCGCTTTGCCCGGGCCACCAGGCGCATCCGGGTCTCCGTTCGCGAGATCGTTGCTTGAAGAACGGGCCGGAGGCGTGTTGGATCGGCCCCGCCATGAACCGCTCCTCGCAAGGCCGATCCCTCCGTCGTGTCCTCACCCTCGCCCGGCGCATGAACGCCGAGGAGGAAGGTCGTCCCGCCCCGGTGGTCGAACCCAGCGCCGGCTGGAGCCGTCGCCACTTCCTCCAGTCGCTCGGCGGCGCCGCGGCCGTGGCGGCGGCCTGGCCCGCGGGCCTCGACGCCGCTCCTCGTGGCACGGAGCTGCCGCGGAACCCGCGCATCGCCAT
>CANGMH010000250.1 GCA_947454005.1 Verrucomicrobiota bacterium | reverse complement strand
TGAACCGTCGCCGGACGCACGGGTTCCTCTGCATCGGCCATCGACTGCTCGTGCTACCGGCGGCGCGAGCCCCGGCACTTCCCGCGCGTCGCTGTCCGCCGATCCGGATCGCGATGATGATCACGTAGAAGATTGCCGTCGCCGCCGCCGATCCCGCATCCTGCGGGCGGATTCCTTCCTGCATGGCGCGCCACCGTAACCTCTGGTCATCGATCACAGCTGCGATGCTGGCCGCGGTCGCGTGCGCCGGGACGGTGCTCGCGGCGGGGACGGAGGGCGTCGACTTCTCCCGGGACATCCTGCCGTTGCTCTCCGACAACTGCTTCTCGTGCCACGGACCGGACGAAGGCGCCCGCAAGGCCAAGCTACGGCTCGACACCCAAGCGGGCGCGTCCGGCGCGGGCAAGAGCGGCGAACCCGCGGTCGTGCCCGGCCAGAGCGCGAAGAGCGAGCTCGTCCGCCGCCTGCTCAGCACCGATCCGGAAGAGGTGATGCCTCCGCCGAGATCGAACCGCCGGCTCACCACGCAGCAGATCGACACCGTCCGCCGCTGGATTGATTCCGGCGCGAGATGGGGACGCCACTGGTCGCACGAGCCTCCCCGCCGTCCCTCGGTGCCGTCGCCTTCCACCGGCGCGGCGATGGATCCGCTCCGGCGCGAGCGGAACCCGATCGATGCTTTCGTCTTCGCCCGGCTGGCTCGCGAAGGCCTCGCGCCGTCGCCTCCCGCACCGGCCGGGACCTTGGTGCGGCGCGTAACCTTGGACCTCACCGGCCTGCCGCCGACGCCGGAGGAGGTCGATGCCTTCGTGCGCGACGATGCACCGGACGCCTACGACCGCCTGGTGGACCGGTTGTTGGCGTCGCCGCGCTACGGCGAACGGATGGCCTGGGATTGGTTGGAGGCGGCGCGCTACGCGGATTCCAACGGCTACCAAGGCGACAGCGAGCGGACGATGTGGCCGTGGCGCGACTGGGTCGTCGATGCCCTCAACCGCAACCTGCCCTTCGACCGCTTCACCACCTGGCAGCTCGCCGGCGACCTGTTGCCGGAGGCGACGGCTGAGCAGCGGCTGGCGACCGGGTTCGTCCGGAACCACATGATCAACGGCGAAGGCGGCCGCATCGCCGAGGAGAACCGGATCGACTACCTCTTCGACCAGACCGAGACGGTGGCCACCGTGTGGCTGGGCGCGACCTTCAACTGCACGCGCTGCCACGACCACAAGTTCGACCCGTTCACCCAGCGCGATTACTACGGCTTGCTCGCGCTCTTCAACCGCACCGCGGTGGACGGCAGCGGCGGCGATCCGCAGGCGCGTCCGAATCTGCCGGTCCCGACCGCCGAGCAGACACAGCGTCTGGGCGACCTGGAGGCGAAGCTGCTCGCGACCATCCGCGCCACCGAGGACGCGGAGGCGGCGAGGTTCCTGCGCGACGCAGGGCATCCGGTGGAAGAATCGGAGGCGGCGAAGACGTTGCCGAAGGAGATCTTCGACCACCTCAAGGTCGCGCCGCGCGACCGCGACAACGGCCGGTTGGAGAAGCTCGCGGCCCACGTGAAGGCATCGGATCCCGCCTATGCGCGCGTGTTGGACGAGCAGCGCCGCACGCGCGAGGAACGCGACGCGGTCTCGCGGAGCATCCCGAAGGTGATGGTGATGGAGGACCTGCCGAAGCCGCGCGACACCTTCATCCTCGCCCGCGGCGGCTATCTGAAACCCGGCGCCCCGGTGGACGCCGCGGTGCCGGCCGGGTTGGCCCCCTTTCCCGTGGACGCACCGACGAACCGCCTCGGGCTCGCGCGCTGGTTGTCCGCGCCGGGGCATCCGCTCACCGCGCGCGTCACCGTGAACCGTTCTTGGCAGATGTTCTTCGGCATCGGGCTGGTCAAGACGACCGAGGACTTCGGCGTGCAGGGCGAGAAGCCCTCAAACCCCGAGCTGCTCGACTGGCTGGCGACCGAGCTCGAATCGGGCGGCTGGGACATGAAGCACCTGCACCGGCTCATCCTCACCAGCGCGGTGTACCGGCAATCGTCCAAGGTGTCCCCCGCCCTCGCGGAACGGGATCCGGAGAACCGCCTGATGGCGCGCGGGCCGAGGTTCCGCATGCCGTCGTGGATGATCCGCGACGCCGCCTTGGCGGCATCGGGTCTCGCCACCGGGACGCTCGGCGGCGCGCCGGTGAAGCCATACCAGCCGCCGGGGATCTGGGAGGAGGCGACCTTCGGCGCGAAGCGCTACCTGCCCGACGCGGGCGAAGCGCTGTACCGCCGCAGCGTGTACGTGTTCTGGCGGCGGATCGTCGGCCCGACGATGTTCTTCGACGTCGCCAACCGTCAGACCTGCACGGTGAAGACCCCGCGGACCAACGTGCCGTTGCATGCGCTGCTGACCTTGAACGACACCACCTACGTCGAGGCCGCGCGGGCCTTGGCGGAACGGGTGCTGCGCGACGGTCCGTCCACGCCCGAGGCGCGGATCACCCGGGCGTACCGATGGGTGCTCGGTCGTGCGCCGACCGCGGAGGAGCAGCGCGTGCTCGGCGAAGGGTTGCGTCGCCATGAGCGGACCTTCGCCGCCGATCCCGTGGCGGCCGCCAAACTGGTCGCGCTCGGCGATTCGGCGCGCGATCCGCGCATCCCGGCGACCGAGCACGCCGCATGGACGGTCCTGTGCAGCACCATCCTCAACCTCGACGAAGCGCTGACCAAGGAATGAACCGAGCGATGGATCCTCTCCTCCGGCACCGGCTGCAGCTCACCCGACGCGAGTTCCTCGGACGCGGCGCCACCGGTCTCGGCACCGCGGCGCTGGCGATGTTGCTCGGCCGGTCGCCGGTCGTCGCCGCGCCCGCTCCCGCGACCGCCGCCGGCCGGTTGTCGGGTCTGCCCGGCCTGCCGCACTTCGCGCCGAAGGCGAAGCGCGTGGTGTATCTCTTCCAGAACGGCGCCCCCACGCACGTCGACCTCTTCGACTACAAGCCGCGTCTGCTGAAGGAGCATGGCAAGCGCGTGCCGGACGAGTACATCGCCGGCAAGCGCTTCAGCACGATGACGGGCAAGGCCGACGGCAAGCTGCTGCTCGCCCCGGTCGAGCCCTTCCACCAGCGCGGCCAGAGCGGCGCGTGGGTGAGCGACCTGCTGCCGCACACGGCGCGGATCGCCGACGACCTGTGCTTCGTGAAGAGCCTGCACACCGGATCGGTGAACCACGCGCCGGGCATCTCGCTGGTGCTGAGCGGCGCGGAGATCCCCGGACGTCCGACCCTCGGTGCCTGGCTGACCTACGGCCTCGGCAGCGACACCGCGGAACTGCCCGCGTTCGTGGTGATGACCTCGGTGAGCAAGGGCACCACCTGCGGCCAGACCTTCTACGATTTCTACTGGGGCTCGGGCTTCCTGCCGTCGCGGTACCAGGGCGTGAAGTTCCGCGGCAGCGGCGAACCTGTGCTCTACCTCGGCGATCCGGACGGCCTCGACCGCGCGACGCGGCGGGCCATGCTCGACGACCTCGCCGAGCTCGACGGCCAGAAGCTCCGCGAGCACGGCGACCCCGAGATCGCCACGCGGATCGCGCAGTACGAGATGGCCTTCCGCATGCAGACCAGCGTGCCGGAGCTGAGCGACCTCTCGAAGGAGCCGAAGAGCGTGCTCGACCTCTACGGACCCGGCGTCAAGGAACAGGGCACCTTCGCCTACAACTGCCTCATGACGCGGCGGCTCATCGAGCGCGGCGTCCGCTGCGTGCAGGTGATGCACGCCGGTTGGGACCAGCACAACAGCATCACCACCGAGCTCTACAACCAGTGCCGCGACACCGACCAGGCCTCGGCCGGATTGGTCACCGACCTGAAGCAACGCGGCCTGCTTGACGACACGCTGGTCGTCTGGGGCGGCGAGTTCGGTCGGACGCCGTTCATCCAGGGCGCGCTCGACGACCGCAAGCGCTGGGGTCGCGACCATCATCCGTACGCTTTCACCAGCTGGCTCGCCGGCGGCGGCGTGAAGGCCGGCCTGACCTACGGCGAGACCGACGACCTCGCGATGAACGTCATCCGCGATCCGGTCCATGTGCACGACCTCCAGGCCACCATCCTGCACCAGCTCGGCATCGACCACGAGCGGTTGACCTACCGGTTCCAAGGTCGCGATTTCCGGCTCACCGATGTGCACGGCACCGTGGTGAAAGGCATCCTCGCATGAACGGCGCCGCGACATCGCGGGGGCGGCGCGGCGCGAGGATCCGGACGCGGATCACCGGCTTCGCCGCGGTCGCGATGACGCTGGCGGCGATCTGGGCGTGGCCAAGCACCGTGGAGGCCGCGACGCCGGCGGATCGCGCCAAGGACTGGTGGTCGTTCCAGCCGATCCGCACCGTCGCGCCACCGACGGAACGGTCGGCCGGCGCGGTGCGCTCGCCGATCGATGCCTTCATCCTCGCCAAGCTCGAGGAACAAGGGATCGCGTCCGGTCCCGCGGCCGATCGGCGCACGCTGCTTCGCCGGGCGACGCTCGACCTGACCGGCCTTCCGCCGACCCCGGCCGAGACCGGCGCGTTCCTCGCGGACGCCGCGCCCGACGCCTTCGCCAAGGTCGTCGAGCGCCTGCTCGCCAGTCCGCGCCACGGCGAACGCTGGGCGCAGCAATGGCTCGATGTCGTGCGTTACGCCGACACCGACGGCTTCGAGGTCAACACCGAGCGGCCCAACGCCTGGCCGTACCGCGACTACGTCGTCCGCGCCTTCAACGGCGACAAACCGTACGACCGGTTCGTCCGCGAACAGCTCGCCGGCGATGTCTCCGGCGAGGACGCGGCGACGGGATTCCTCGTGGCCTCGGCGGTGCTGTTGCCCGGCCAGATCGGCGCGGACGACGCCTCGAAACGCCTCGCGCGGCAGGACGCGCTGAGCGAGATCGTCGGCTGCACCGGCCAGACCTTCCTCGGACTGAGCGTCGGCTGCGCGCGCTGCCACGACCATAAGTTCGACCCCATCCCGCAGCGCGACTACTACGCGATGCAGGCGTTCTTCGCCGGGGTGGCCTACGGCGACCGTCCGGTCCGCACCGCCGAGACCGAGGCGCGTTTGCGCGAGGCCGATGAACTCCGGCCGGGGCTGACCCGCATCGACGATGCGCTGGCCCGCTTCGAGCCGGTCGCAGAGGTCCTGACCGCACGCCGCAGCGCGCCGGATCCGCGCACGAACGTCGTGTCGTTCCCGCCGCTCGAGGCCCGGTTCGTCCGCTTCACCATCCACGACACCGGCCTGCATCCCACGCTGGGCCTGATCGAGCCGTGCATCGACGAGCTGGAGATCTTCACCGACGAAGCCGTCCCGCGGAACATCGCGCTGGCCGGTCTCGGCACGAAATGCACCGCCTCCGGCAGCCGCACCTCGGGCAGCCACCGGTTGGAGCACCTCAACGACGGACGGTACGGCAACGCGAAGAGCTGGATGTCGGACGAGCCGGGACGCGGCTGGGTGCTGTTCGAGCTGCCGACGGCGGCGCGCATCGGCAAGGTCGTGTGGAGCCGCGACCGCGAAGGCGCCTTCAGCGACCGCACGGCGACCGCCTACACCCTCGAAGCCGGCCCGATGCCCGGGACGATGACGCGCCTCGCCCACGTCCCGCCGCCTCGCGCCGCGGTCGTCGCGGGACGCAACACCGACCGCTTCGCTCCTATCTCGGCGCGCCGCCTGCGTTTCACCATCGAGGAATGCACCTCGCTCGAGCCCTGCCTCGACGAGCTGGAGGTCTTCACCGCCGCACCGACTCCGCGGAACGTCGCGCTCGCCTCGGCGGGCACGACCGCCAGCGTATCGGGCACCTTGCCGGGTTCCGATCGCCACACGCTGGCCCACCTGAACGACGGCCGCTTCGGCAACGAGCACAGCTGGATCTCCGCGACCCAAGGCAAGGGCAGCGTCGAGCTGACCTTCGCGGCACCCGAGGTGATCGACCGCGTGGTCTGGGGCCGCGACCGCGAAGGGAAGTTCACCGACCGGTTGCCCACGCGATACCGCATCGAGGTCGCGGACGCCGCCGGCGGTTGGCGCAAGGTCGCTGGCGACGAGGACCGCCGGCCCTTCTCGCCGACCGCGAAGTCCCCTGCCCCGGTCTCCACCGCCGGGCTCGCGCCGGACGAGGCGAAGGAAGCAGCAAGCCTGCTCGACGAACGCAAACGCCTCGACGCACGCATCGCCGAGCTCTCCAAGGTGCCGATGGTCTACGCCGGGGTCTTCTCCGAGCCCGAGACCACGCGCGTGCTGCACCGCGGCGATCCCGAACAACCCAAGGACCTGGTCGCGCCGACGGTCCTCTCCGCGCTCGGCACGCTCTCGATGCCGGCGGACTCGGCCGATCCGCGACGCCGGCTCGCGTTGGGCGATTGGATCACCGGCCCGGCCGCTCCGCTCACCGCCCGCGTGATGGCGAACCGCATCTGGCAAGGCCACTTCGGTGTCGGCCTGGTGGAGACGGCCAGCGACTTCGGCACGATGGGCGCGCGACCGACGCATCCCGACCTGCTCGAGTGGCTCGCCGGCGAATTCATCCGGTCCGGTTGGTCGGTGAAGC
>CANGMH010000249.1 GCA_947454005.1 Verrucomicrobiota bacterium | reverse complement strand
CGCAAGGAAGCGCCCCGCGTCTCGGCGCCCCGCGCCTCCGCCAAGCCGGCGGAACGGGGCGGCCAACACCGCAGCAACAAAGCAGGGAAGTGAGTCGATCGCGCGTCTCCGGCCGGGACCGGACGACGCGGCCTCAGACGTCGGCGCGGGCGGTCCGCCGGACCAACCATAGGACCGCGCCGGACCAGCCGAGGTAGACCGTGCCCTCCGCGGCGATCCACCACGGCGGCAGACCGGAGTTGAGATCGATGACGACGAGCACCAGCGCGTGCGCCTGCGCCGCCAGCGCAAGGAAGCGGATCGCTCCCAGGTACCGGACCACGTCGGACGCGAGGTAGAGGAGCAGCGCGCCGTAGAGCGCGTAGAGGGACGAGGCCGACCGCGTCAGGTACGACACGATCGGCGCGTCCGGGATGGCCCCGAGCCCGGCGAGCGCGTGGGCCCGGGCGTGCCACTCCCGCGGCATGAGGACCGCGACGAGGGCGCAGAGGTCGAGCGTGCCGACGGCCCGGAGCAGCCAGGCCAGCGCGCGCTCCGGTGTCCTCATGGCCGGCCGGTCAACCGATGAAGGCCTGGTGCAGGGCCCGCAGGGCCTGTTCGCCCTGGGAGAGCTGGATGACCACCGAGATCTTGATCTCGCTGGTGGAGATCATGGCGATGTTCACCTGCTCGTGCGCGAGCACGTCGAACATCTTCGCCGCCACGCCGCTGTGGCTGCGCATGCCGACACCGACGATGGAGAGCTTGGCGATCTGCTCGTCGGCGACGGCCTCCTTGAAACCGATCTCCGGCTTCAGCCCCCCGATGACGTGGGTGGCCTTGAGCAGGTCGGGCTTGTCCACCGTGAAGCTGAGGTCGGTCGCCCGCCCGCCGCCGTCGTGGCTGACGTTCTGGACGATCATGTCGACGTTGATGGTGGCGTCGCTGAGGGCGCGGAAGATCCGCGCGGCGCGGCCGGGTTGGTCGGGGACGCCGAAGAGGGTGACCTTCGCCTGGTTCTTGTCGAGGGACACGCCGCGGACGACGACGTCCTCCATGCTGCTGGTTTCTTCTTTCACGAGGGTGCCGGGATTGTCGTTGAGGCTGGAGCGGACTTCGAAGACGACGTCGAACTTCTTGGCGAACTCGACCGACCGGAGCTGCATGACCTTGGCGCCGCTGCCGGCGAGCTCGAGCATCTCGTCGTAGGCGATCTCGGGGAGCTTGCGGGCACCGGGCACGAGCCTCGGGTCGGCGGTGTACACGCCGTCGACATCGGTGAAGATCTGGCAGAGGTCGGCCTTGAGCGCGGCGGCGAGGGCGATGGCGGTGAGGTCGCTGCCTCCCCGGCCGAGCGTGGTGATCTGGCCCTCGGCGGTCTCGCCCTGGAAGCCGGCGACGATCACGACGTTGCCGGCGTCGAGCAGCTTGTGGACCTGCTTCGGCGTGATGTTGCGGATCTTCGCCTTGGTGTGGACGCCGTCGGTCACGATGCCCGCCTGGGCGCCGGTGAGCGAGACGGCCGGCACGTCCAGCGCGTGCAGCGCGATGGCGGTGAGGGCGATGGTCTGCTGCTCGCCGGTGGCGAGGAGCATGTCCATCTCGCGCTCGCTGGGCAGCGCGGTGATCTCCTTGGAGAGCTTGATCAAGCCGTCGGTGACGCCGCTCATCGCGGAGACGACGACGACGACCTGGTCGCCCTGCGCACGTTGCTTCGCGACGCGGCGGGCGACGTTCTTGATCCGTTCCGGGTTGCCGACGGACGTGCCGCCGTACTTTTGGACGATAAGCGCCATGATCTCTGAAAGGCGGCTGTTGTGCCGGACGGTCGCCGGGCAGACAAAGGAAAAGTTTCGGCCACGGGAGGACGCACGGCGACGGGACACCTCCCCGCAGGTCGCTGCCGCCGCGTGCGATCGGGGGACGTCCCCGGCCGGAGACCTCGTTGGTCCGCCTCACAGCCGCGGCGGGGTTGGACGTCCGACGGCGGTTGCGGCAACCTCGCGGGGTCCGACACGCACCATGCACGAACTCATCCGCGACATCGCCCTCTGCATCGGCGCCGCCTGGCTGCTCGGGGTCGTCGCCCAATGGCTGCGCCAGCCCGCGTTGCTGGCCTATCTGGTCGGCGGGTTCCTGCTCGGACCGGCCTGTCTCCGCTGGGTCCACGACGCCGAGGCGATCGACACCATCGCGGAGCTGGGACTGATCTTCCTGCTCTTCATGATCGGGCTGGAGATCGACCTGAAGAAGATCGTCGCCGCCGGGAGGTCGATCACCGTCACCGCGCTCGTCCAGATCGTGGGCGGATGCCTGCTCGGCGTCGCGGTGTTCGGCCTGTGCGGGTTCCCGCTCGGCGGCGGCAAGGGCTGGGACGCCCTGTATCTCGCGGTCGCGGCGGCGCTGAGCAGCACGGTGATCATCGTCAAGGTGCTCTATGACCGGCGCGAGCTGGACACGCTCGCCGGCCGGATCACGTTGGGCGTGCTGGTGTTGCAGGACCTCTTCGCGATCCTCTTCCTGGCGGTGCAGCCGAGCCTGGACCAGCTCGCGTTCTCGGTGCTCGGGCTCTCGTTCCTCCGCGTGGCGTTGCTCATCGCGGCGGCGATGGCGGCGAGCCGGTACGTCCTCCCGCCGCTCTTCCACAAGGTGGCCCGGCTGCCGGAGCTCGTGCTCGTCGGCGCCATCGCCTGGTGCTTCCTCGTCGGCGAGCTGGCGGCGCGGCTGTCGCTCTCGCGCGAGATGGGCGCGCTCATCGCGGGCGTGGCGTTGTCCACGTTCCCGTACGCGCTCGACGTCACCGCGAAGGTGACCAGCCTGCGCGATTTCTTCGTCACGCTCTTCTTCGTCGGGCTCGGCCTGAAGATCCCGGTCCCGACCGTGGCGATGGTGGTGCTCGCGGCCGGATTGGCGGTGTTCACGGTGGCGAGCCGGTCGGTGACGACCTTCACGCCGTTGTACCTCATGTCGTCGGGATTGCGCCTGAGCCTGCTGCCGGCCATCTACCTGTGCCAGATCAGCGAGTTCTCGCTCGTGGTGATCGAGCTGGGCGTGAAATCCAGGCACGTCGGCCCGGCCGTTTCCGGAGCGGCCTCGCTCGCCTTCGTCGGGCTGGCCGTGCTGTCCACGTTCGGCATGACGCGCTCGGATGCGCTGGTGCGGCGGTTGATCCCGTCGCTGAAGAAGGCGGGGCTGACCGACCTCGACGACACGCCGGGACGCCACGGTCCGGAGGCCCACGCCGGCCACGGCCACGGCGGACGCATCTTGATCCTCGGCTTCTTCCGCACGGCGAGCTCGTTGCTCGAGGAGCTGACCCGCCACGCCCCGGATCTTCTGCCCCAGGTGGCCGTGGTGGATTTCAACCCCCTGGTCCACGCCGAGCTCAAGCGCCGCGACGTGAAGGTCGTCTACGGCGACATCAGCCAACGCGACACGCTCGTCCACACCGGCGTCGCCTCGGCGGAGGTGCTCATCTGCACCGTGCCGGATTCCCTGCTCAAGGGCATCACCAACGAGAAGCTGGTCCGCCAGCTCCGCGAGCTCAACCCGAAGGCCCGCATCATCGCTCCGGCGGAGGTCCTCGCCGACGTGCCGCGGCTGCGCGCCGCCGGCGCCGATTATGTGAGCGTCGCCCGGCTCGGCGAGGCGGTCGATCTCTGCGAGGCCGTCCGCGCCGCCGAGGAAGGCCTGCTCGACGAGAAACAGGCCGATCTGGAGCGGCTGCTGGAGAAGCGCGCCGAGGTGCTGCCCTGAGGCGGTGGCGGCGACCCGACCGGCGCCGCCGCTCCGGACCGCGTCCGTCGGCGTTTCCCGCTTTGCGCCCGGGACCGCGTTCCGCTTCGCTCCCGGCCACCGGATGAAACCCTCCCGACTCCGCGAAGCCCTTTCCGCCGCCGCCGATGCCGCCGATGCCGCCGGCGCGCTCATGCGGCTCAACATGCGCCGCACCAAGAAGGTGGACGCGACCCACGCGCACGACATCAAGCTCGAGCTCGACGTCCGCTGCCAACGCGTGATCACCCGGCTGCTCGCGCAGCGTTTCCCGGAGGTCCCGGTGCTCGGCGAGGAAGGCATCGACGACGCCTCGGAACGCGCCGCGGCCCGCTGGGTCGTGGACCCGATTGACGGCACGGTGAACTTCGCCCACGGCATCCCGCACTGCTGCGTGAGCATCGCGCTGCAGGTGCGCGACGACGCCGGGGCGTTCCGCACGGATGTCGGCGTGGTGCTGGACCCGTTCGTGGGCGAACGGTGGACGGCCATCCGCGGACAGCCCGCGAGGCTCGACGGACGCAGGATCCACGTCAGCCGCCGGAAGAAGCTGGCGGAGACGATCCTGTCGCTCGGCTTCGCGAAGAACGACGAGAGCCTGGACGCCACCGTCGCGCAGTTCCGCGCGCTGACCCCGCGGGTGCGGAAGCTCCGCATCATGGGTTCGGCGGCGCTCGCCTTCGTGTACGTGGCGGACGGACGGTTCGACGCCTACCTGGAGACCGGCGTGCGGCTCTGGGACGTCGCGGCCGGCGCGTTGATCGTGGAGTGCGCGGGCGGCGAGCCCGGCTGCACGCCGCTGCCCGGCGGCGACCACCGCGTGGCCGTGGTCTGCCACAACGGCCTGCTCGGCGCGCAGCTTGAAGCATCCCGCTGAAACGGGCAGGCTCCGAGGCATGAGATCGTCTTGGACCGTCTGGTTCCTTTTCTTGGCAGCCGCCACCCGCATGGCGGCCGCGGAGCTGCCGGAAGGCCTTTACGCGCGCTTCACCACCTCGATGGGCGCGTTCACCGCGAAGCTCTACCACGAGCAGACGCCGCGTACCGTGGCCAACTTCGTCGGCCTCGCCGAGGGCACCCAGCCGTTCATCGACTTCACGCTCCCCGGGGTGGTCAAGCGGCGCTTCTACGACGGACAGACCTTCCATCGCGTGGTCAAAGGATTCGTGATCCAGACCGGTTCGCCGAACGGCAACGGGACCGACGGCCCCGGCTACACCATCGCCAACGAGATCAAGACCGACCTGAAGCACGGCAAGGCGGGGATGCTCGGAGCCGCGCGGACCTCGGCGCAGGACACCTACGGGGCGCAGCTCTACTTCACGCTCACCAACACCCCGGCGCTCGACGGCGCCTACACCGTGTGGGGCGAGACGGTCGAGGGATTGGACGTGGTCCTGGCCATCGGCAACGTCCTCACCGGCGTCGGCGACAAGCCGGTGACGCCGGTCATCCTCCAGAAGGTGGACATCCTGCGGATCGGGGCATCCGCGCTGGCCTTCGATCCGGCCAAGGTGACGCCTCCGTTGCCCCAGCCCAAGACGAAGGAGCTGACCATGATCGTGGGCACCAATTCCCTCGATTTCAGCTGGAAGACCAACGTCGACGCCTCGTACCGGATCCTGTACAGCCCGAACCTGAAGACGTGGAACGACACCGGGCTGTTCCGGGACGACAAGATCCCCGGGTCCAACCTCTACAACAACCCCGCCAACCCGGTCTTCTTCTTCCGGCTGTTCGAGGTGCAGTTCTGAAGGCGCGGCCGTGCGGACAGCCGTCATCCAGCGACACGGCTCCGGCGGAGGCCCGCGCGGCCGTCTGAACCTGCGGCTTCCCGACGGCGGCTCCCGCGGTCTCATCGCCGGCACTTCCGCCGGTGGAAGGATGGACCGCTGCGGTCCTCGCCTCGGGCCTTGGACTTCGGGCCTTTGAACTGAAGATGGATCCCGTCCTTCCACCGGCGATGGCATCCTCGGCGGACGTCGCGCCCCGCGCCGCCCGCTCGCGGTGGAGATGGACACGAGCGGGCCGGCCGTCTTGGCGCCGATGGGTGTCCGCGCTGGGCTTCCTCGCCGTGACGGCGGTCGCGCAGGCCGTCCCGCTGGAGGACCTGGCCACCGACCATATCGTCCGGAAGTTCACGTCGGAGGACGGTCTGCCCCAGAACTCGGTCACCAAGATCGTCCAGACGCCGGACGGCTATCTGTGGTGCTCGACCTACCGGGGATTGGTGCGGTTCGACGGCGTGCGGTTCACGGTGTTCGACAGCGGGAACACCAAGGCCATCACGGGGGACGACACGGTCGAGGCGCTGCACCGCGACCACCGCGGACGCTTGGCGGTGGTGATGAAAGGCGGCGATTTCCTGTGGGTGGACCGGGGGCGGATCACCCGGGGCAACGGCACCTCGGGTCTGCCGGACGGCCCGCTGGGCATGCGCGGTGAATCGCCCGACGGCGGGTTGCGCCTGGTCGCACTGGATACCTCCATCTGGTATCGCGAGACGCCTTCCGGGATCTTCGCTCCCGGCGATGCGCCGGGCGACGTCGCGCCGCGGAGCTTCGACGACGTGGTGGTGGACAGCGACGGCACCGTGTCGCGTCGGGATGGTGATGCGTCATACCGCATCGACCCGAAGGACCTGCTCCCGCTCCTCCCGGCGACGGCGCCCGCGGACACCGCCGTCCGCGTCGTCGCGAGATCGCGCCGGGGCGGGCTGTGGGTGGTGACGGACCACAGCTTCCACCTTTGGGAAGAGCGCGGTTGGAAGAAGCACATCCCGACACCGGAACCGTTCAGGGACTGTGCCGGGGTCCTGGAGGACTCGGCCGGCGACCTTTGGTTGGCGACGTGGGGCCAAGGGCTGT
>CANGMH010000248.1 GCA_947454005.1 Verrucomicrobiota bacterium | reverse complement strand
GGATGCCCTACAAGAAGCCGCCGCTTTCGCCGGAACAGATCGCGGTCCTGCGTCGCTGGGTCGCTGTCGGCGCCGCGGTGCCGAAGGACGAGAAACCTGGGGTGAATGTGCATTGGGCATTCGTGCCGCCGAAGCGTCCTGAGTTGCCCGCGGTCGCCGATCCATCGCGTGTGCGCAACCCGATCGACCGCTTCGTGCTCGCGCGGCTCGACCAGGCCGGGATCGCGCCGTCGCCGGAGGCCGACCGCATCACGCTGTTGCGTCGCGTGAGCCTCGACCTCATCGGCTTGCCGCCGACGCCGGCGGAGGTCGACGCCTTCCTCGCCGACTCGCGGCCCGATGCCTACGAGCGCGCGGTGGACGCGCTGCTCGCCTCGCCCCACCACGGCGAGCGCTGGGCCCGGTGGTGGCTCGACATCGCGCGCTACGCCGACTCCAACGGCTACAGCATCGACGCCCCGCGCACGATCTGGCCCTGGCGCGACTGGGTCATCGGCGCGCTGAACGACGACAAGCCGTTCGACCGCTTCGTCGTCGAGCAGCTCGCCGGCGACCTGTTGGCCGATGCGGCCGCCGGGGCGACCGGTCCGGAGGCGGCGGCCCGCAACCAGGGTCTCCGCGTGGCCACCGGGTTCCATCGCAACACCCAGATAACCGAGGAGGGCGGCATCGATCCGGAGCAGTTCCGCATCGAATCGGTGATCGACCGGGTGGACACCACCGGCACCGCGCTGCTCGGCCTGACCGTCGGCTGCTCGCGCTGCCACGACCACAAGTTCGACCCGATCTCGCAGCGCGAATACTTCCAGCTCTTTGCCTTCTTCAACGACCAGGACGAGCCCGCCATCGAGGCCGCGTCTCCGGCCGATCGCGCCGCGCGCGATGCCGTGCGGGCGCGGACGCGACCGATCCAGGACGAGCTCGACGCGGCGGCGGCGGCACTGGAGCCGATGTTCGCCCGGTGGGAATCCGGCCTCACGCCGGAAGCCCGGGCCAAGCTCCCGCTGGAGGTCCGCAACGTGTTCGGTCTGCTCCCCGCCGACCGCAAGCCGGCCCAGGTGAAGCTCGTCCGCGAGGCGCACTGTCGGACCGATGCCGCCTATCGGGCGATCGAGGAACGGCTCCGCGCGGCGCGCCGTGACGAGCCGAAGATCCCCACGACGCTGGTGCTCGCCGAGCGCAAGCAGCCGCGCGAGTCGTACATCTTCATCAAGGGCGATTTCACCCGGCGCGGTCCCGATGTGTCGCCGGGCACGCCGGCGGTGCTCCATCCGTTCCCGGCGGGGAAGGACGGAGCCGCGCGTCCGACGCGCCTCGACTTCGCGCGCTGGCTGGTGGATCCGTCGGATCCGCTGTTCGCGCGCGTGGTGATGAACCGCGTCTGGCAACAGTATTTCGGGCGCGGGATCGTCGAGACCGAGAACGATTTCGGCACTCAAGGCATCCCGCCGACGCATCCTGAACTGCTCGATTGGTTGGCCGTCGAGCTGATGGCACCGGGGTCCGGGGTCTGGGATCTTGGGTCTGGGAAGGAAAACGCTGCCGCTCCTCCGTCCCCAGATCCCAGACCCCAGACTCCAGACGCCAAACCCTGGTCCCTGAAGCGCCTTCACCGGCTCATCGTGACCTCCGCCACCTACCGCCGGTCGTCGAAGGCGCGGCCGGACCTCGCGGAGAAGGATCCGACGAACCGCTTGCTCGCCCGGCAGGACCGTCTGCGGCTCGACGCGGAGATCGTCCGCGACGTGGCGCTTGCGGCGAGCGGCCGGCTCGATCCGAGGGTCGGCGGGCCGGGCGTGTTCCCGCCCCAGCCGGACGGCGTGATGGCGCTCGGACAATCACGGCGCGACTGGAAGGCCAGCACGGGCGCGGACCGCTTCCGCCGCGGGCTCTACACGTTCTTCTGGCGCGCCACGCCGCATCCGGCGCTGGCGGTGTTCGATGCGCCCGACGCCTTCAGCGCCTGCACCCGGCGGATGCGCTCGAACACCCCGCTGCAGGCGCTCACGCTCTTGAACGACGAGGCCTTCGTGGAGTTGGCGGGATCGCTCGCCCAGCGCGTCCTCCGCGAGGCGCAAGGACCCGACCGGATCGACCACGCGTTCCGCCTCTGCATGGCGCGTCCTCCGAAGCCCGCCGAACGCGAGCGTCTGGCCGCGCTCTTGGCCGACGAGAAGAGAGAAGGCGACGAGGTCGCGGCATGGACCGCCATCGCTCGCGTGCTGCTGAACTTGGACGAGACCATCACAAGGGAATGAACGCCGACCCGCTACTTCGACTCACCCGCCGCCACTTCTTCGGCCGCTGCGGGCTCGGGCTCGGCTCCATCGCGCTCGGTTCGTTGCTGGACCGCGGCGCGCTCTCCGCGGCACCGGCCGCGTCGCATCCGCTCGCTCCGAAACCGCCGCATCATCCGGCCCGTGCCAAGAACGTCATCTACCTCTTCATGGCCGGCGGTCCGTCGCAGCTCGACCTGTTCGACCACAAGCCGCGTCTCGCGCAGCTCAACGGCCAGGCGATCCCCGATTCGTATCTCGCAGGCAAGCGGTTCGCGTTCATGGACAGCTCGTTCAAGGACAAGTCCAAGCTGCTCGGCTCCAAGCGCGCCTTCCGTCGCCACGGGCGATCCGGCATGTGGGTGAGCGAGCTGTTCCCGCGCACGGCGGGGATCGTGGACGACGTGAGCTTCATCCGGACCTGCGCGACGGATGTGTTCAACCACGCGCCGGCGAAGCTCTTCATGAACACCGGCTCGGCGCAGTTCGGCCGGCCGAGCTTCGGCGCGTGGGCCACGTACGGGCTCGGCAGCGCGGCGGACAACCTGCCGGGGTTCGTCGTGCTCCAGAGCGGTCCTCGCGGTCCTCGCGGCGGCGCGGTGAACTGGGGCAGCGGTTTCCTGCCGACCAGCTACCAGGGCGTCCCTCTGCGCAGCCAGGGCGAACCCATCCTCGACCTCACCACGCCCGACCATATCGGCGACGCGAGCCAGCGCCGGACGATATCCGCGGTGAAGGACCTGAACCTCCAGCGCCTCGCCGAGACCGGCGATCCGGAGATCACCACGCGCATCGCCGCCTACGAGATGGCCTACCGGATGCAGACCAGCGCGCCCGAGGCGATGGATCTCCGCGGCGAGACCGACGCGACGCTGGCGCTGTACGGCGTGGAGAAGGACAAACCGTCGTTCGCGCGGAACTGTCTGCTGGCGCGCCGGCTCATCGAGCGCGGCGTCCGCTTCGTGCAGCTCTACCACACCAACTGGGACAGCCACGGCGGCCCGGGCGAGAACCTGGAGACCGACCTCGAGAAGGTCTGCCATCAGGTGGACCAAGGGCAGGCCGCGCTGGTGAAGGACCTCAAGTCGCGCGGCCTGCTCGACGACACGTTGGTCGTTTGGGGCGGCGAGTTCGGGCGCACGCCCATGGGCGAAAGCCGCGACAAGACCGGGCGGAACCACCATATCGACGCCTTCACCGTGTGGCTCGCCGGCGGCGGCGTGAAGCCGGGCCGGATCATCGGCGAGACCGACGAGCTCGGTTTCGGCGCGGTGAGCGACCGCGTGCACGTCCACGATCTGCACGCGACCGTGCTCCACCTGCTCGGACTCGACCATAAGCGGCTGACCTTCCGGTTCCAAGGCCGCGACTTCCGGCTCACCGACGTCCACGGCGAGCTGGTCACGAAACTGTATGCGTGAGGGCGTCCGCGGACGCCGGACCTAGGCGAGGATCTCCTTCACCACCCGGCCTTCGCCGGTCGGGCCGATGAGGCGCTGGTCCAGACCTTGGAATCGGTAGCTGAACGCGTGGGCGTCCAGGCCCATCTGGTGCAGGATGGTCGTCTGCAGGTCGCGGACGGTCACCTTGCCGTCCACGATGCCGTAGCCGAAATCGTCGGTCGCGCCGTGATTGTGCCCGCGCTTGATCCCTCCGCCGGCCATCCAGAGCGTGAAGCACGCCGGGTGATGGTCGCGTCCGAGGAACTTCGATCCGCCGCGGGCCTCGTTCATCGGCGTGCGGCCGAACTCGCCGCCCCACACGACCAACGTCTCGTCGAGCATGCCGCGTTGCTTGAGGTCGGTGATGAGCGCGGCGGCCGCCTGGTCGACGTCGCGGCACTTCTTGGGGAAGGCGTCCATCAGGTCGTCGCCCGGGCCGGTGCCGTGGATGTCCCAGCCCCAGTCGTAGAGCTGGACGAAGCGGACGCCCTTCTCGACGAGCCGGCGGGCGAGCAGGCAGTTGTTGGCGAAACCGCCCTCGCCCGGCTTCGCGCCGTAGGCCTTGCGGATGGACTCCGGCTCCTTGGCGATGTCGAAGACGTCGGGCACGGCGACCTGCATGCGATAGGCGAGCTCGTACTGCTCGATGCGCGTCCGGGTCTCCGGGTCACCGAACTGCCGGAGCTCGGCCTCGTTGAGCGCCTTGAGGGCGTCGAGCGTGCGCCGACGGCTGTCGCGGCTCATGCCGGGCGGGTTGTCCGCGTAGAGGATCGGCTCGCCGGTGGTGCGGCATTGGGTGCCCTGGTAGACGCCGGGCAACGAACCGGAGCCCCAGAGGCTCTTGCCGCCCGTCGGATCGGTGCCGCCGCTGAGCAGCACCACGAACCCGGGAAGGTCCTGGTTCACCGAACCGAGGCCGTAGGTGATCCACGAGCCCATGCTGGCGCTGCCGGCGCGCATGTTGCCGGTGTGGACCATCAGCTCCGCCGGCGCGTGGTTGAACTGGTCCGTCCACATCGAGCGCACGACCGTGATGTCGTCCGCGATGCCGGCCATGTGCGGGATCGCCTCGCTGAACCAGCCGCCGGATCGGCCGTGCCGCGCGAACTTGTACGGGGACCCGAGCATCTTCGGGCGGCCGCGGATGAAGGCGAACTTCTGTCCCGCGATCAGCGATTCCGGGCAGTCCTGCATGTGCAGCTCCTTCAGCTTCGGCTTCCAGTCGAAGAGGTCGAGCGAGGGCGGCGCGCCCGACATGTGCAGGTAGATGACGGACTTCGCCTTGGCCGGCAGCGGCGAGGCCTTGGGGGCGAGCGGTCCGGGTGCCGGAGCGGCGGTCCCCGCGAACAGGGACGGGCCGCCCATCTGGGCCATGGCGATCGCGCCGAGGCTGAAGGCGCCGCTGCGCGCGAAGAACTCGCGGCGGGTGAGCGACCGCAGCCGGGCGAGGCGCAGTTCGTTCTCGAGAGAATGGGACGGGCCGGACATGCGGGGAAGTTAACGCGCCTTCGTCCGGTGACAACGCGGGAGATCGGCCCGGGAGCCGGCGGACGACGCACGGCCGTCTTCGCCGTGGCGCGGTCGCGGGCTTGCCGCTTGAATCGCCGCGTGATCGACCGGATCCCCAAGACCATGCGCGCCGTGGTGTACCGCGGCGTGGACGACCTGCGCCTCGAGGAGGTGCCCGTGCCGCGCGTCGCCGCGGGCGATCTCCTGGTGCGGGTCGCCGCCTGCGGCGTCTGCCCGACCGACATCAAGAAGATCCACCACGGCACCGTGCCGCCCCCGCGGATCTTCGGCCACGAGACGGCCGGGACCGTCGTCAAGGTCGGCGCCTTGGCCCGGGGTTTCCGCGTCGGAGACCGCGTGGGATTGCACCATCACGTGCCCTGTCTGCGCTGCCATTCCTGTCGGCACAAGGCCTTCGCCCAGTGCGCGACCTACAAGCGCACGGGGATCACCGCGGGGTTCGAACCCGCTGGCGGCGGTTACGCTGAGTATGTGCGCGTGATGCCCGTCTGCCTGCCCGGCGTGGTGAAGATCCCGGCGAAGAACTCCTTCATCGAAGGCGCGCTGCTCGAACCGGTGAACACCGTGCTCAAGGCGGTCGCCCAGCTGCCGTTGCTTCCGGACGACGTCGTCCTCGTCGTCGGCCAGGGCCCGATCGGGCTGATGTTCACCCGCCTTCTCTCGCTGCGCGGCGCGCGGGTGGTCGCCACGGACCTGTTGCCGCGCCGGCTCGCGCTGGCCCGCGCGTCGGGCGCTTGGCGGGTCCTCGACGGATCGCGGCCCGATCTGACGGCCGAGGTCCTCCGCCTCACCCGGGGCCGAGGCGCCGATGCCGCGGTGATCGCGGTGCCCAGCGACGCGGCGGTGAAGCAGTCGCAGGAAGCGCTCCGCGGCGGCGGCACCGCGCTGCTGTTCGCGCACACCGTCCGGGGCAAGGAGACGCCGATCGACCTGGCCCGCGTCTGCGTGGACGAGAAGTCGCTCACCGGCAGCTACTCGTCCGACTTCACGCTCCAGCGCGAGGTGGCGCGGCTCGTCTTCTCGCGGCGCTTCGACGTGCGGTCGTTGGTCACGCACACGTTCCCGTTGGAAGAGACCGCGGCGGCCGTCGCGTTGGCCGCTCGTCCCACGCCGGATTCGCTCAAGGTGGTGGTGACGCAGACGCCGCGGTGAACCGCCCCGGTGCGCCGGAGCGCGGGAGCCGCGCCTCCGTCATGTCGCGGGAGCGACGGTCCGCGCAAGGTCCCGGATCCGTTCCGAGACCGTCGTGCGCCGCGAGATGCGCCGACTAATCGCTTGCGCGGGGACTGTGCGGCCCGGACCGTCCCCATCGTGCGTTTGTCGTCGTCCGCGTGGCTCTGGTTGTTGTCCGTCGTCGGTATCCCTGTCGCGCTCGCGCAGATCGACCCGGAGCGGCGGGAACTCATCCAGTTCGGCTACAACCAGCCGCTCCGGGGC
>CANGMH010000247.1 GCA_947454005.1 Verrucomicrobiota bacterium | reverse complement strand
CGCCAGACGCCAGACGCCAGACGCCAGACGCCAGACGCCAGACGCCAGACGCCAGACGCCAGACGCCAGACGCCAGACGCCAGACGCCAGACGCCAGACGCCAGACGCCAGACCGACTACCGACCACCGGTTGAACTCACCGCTTCAACCCCGTGATGATCCGCGCCCCGCGACGATACGTGACGTAGCTGTAGAACCACTGCCAGAGCACCGCGACCTTGTTGCGGAACCCGACGAGGAAGAGCAGGTGGACGAACAACCACGCGGTCCAGGCCAAGAAGCCGGTCATCTGCAGAGGGCCGAGCTTCGCGACCGCGGCGGAGCGACCGATGGTGGCCATGCTTCCCTTGTCCCAGTAGTCGAACGGAGGCCGTTCGGGAGCTCCTTCCAGTTCGCTCTCGATGATCCGGGCGACGTGCTTGGCTCCTTGGATCGCCGCGGGCGACACGCCGGGGACGACCTGGCCGTCCTTGTCCAAGAGGTAGGCCGCGTCACCGATCACGAAGACCTCGGGATGCCCAGGGATGCTGAGGTCCGGCCCCACGAGCACCCGTCCCGCGCGGTCGAGCGGGACACCCAGCTTCGCGGTCAACGGCGACGCCGCGACCCCGGCGGCCCACAGGATGTTCTCCGCCTCGATCGACGAGCCGTCCATCAGCGCGACCCGACCGCGGGTGATGTCCTTCACCCTCGTGTCGCAGCGGACCTCGACGCCCATCTTCTCCAACGTCTCACGGGCGTTCTGTCCGAGCTCTTCGGGGAACTGCCCGAGCAACCGCGGACCGCCCTCGATCAACACCACCTTGGCCTGCGCCGGATCGATGCGTTTGAAATCCCGGCGCAACACATGCCGGGCGAGCTCGCTGCAGGCCCCGGCCAGCTCGACGCCGGTCGGGCCGCCACCGACGACCACGATGGTCATCAAGCGCCGGCGTTCAGCCTCGTCGGAGGTGTTCTCGGCGTGCTCGAACGCGGAGAGCAGCTCGCGACGGATGCGCTGGGCGTCGTCGAGCGACTTGAGCCCGGGCGCGAAGGCTTCCCACTCGGGATGACCGAAGTAGCTCGTGCGCCCTCCCATCGCGAAGACGAGGTAGTCGTACGAGTGCGTCCTGCCGTCCACGACGATCTCCCGGGTCGCCGGCCGGATGTCCTCCACGTTCGCCAGATGGACGTGGACATCGGGCCGGTCGTGGAACAGGGCGCGGACCGGTTGGGCGATCTCCGACGCCGAGAGGCCCGCGGTCGCGACCTGGTAGAGCAGCGGTTGGAAGAGATGGTGGTTCTGCCGGTCCACGAGGTAGACGACCGCGCGAGCAGGGCGGAACGACTGGCAAAAGGTCACTCCGCCGAACCCGGCGCCGAGCACGACGACCCGTGGGATTGCTGGTTCCATACGCGCCGTAGGTTCGTCCAGATGGAGGCCGTGGCAAACATGGTATCGGCCTTCGCCGCGAAGGCATGACCAGGACTCGTGTCCACCCGCGAAGCCGATTCGCACGGGTGTTCCTCGGAGCGGAACGGACCAGCCGGGCGACCGATCAACCGACGCAAAACGGCCGTGCTCCCCTCCCCCGATGGGAAAGGAAGATCCGCTGGGCAGGGATCAAGCGTCCGTGGCCGCCCTGAGGCGGGTCCGTCGCGTCACGCGAGGGCGCGGAGGATCCTGCCACCGCTTTGCCGGTTTCCGACCGCCGATCCGGCCACGTTCCTCCGCGTAGGCAACCTGCCCCGGCGTTCTCGGGGTCACCGCTCGAACTCCAGCCATCCGAAACGGTCCGGCGTGTGGAAGCTGCCGTTGAGCACCGGGTTCGAGGCGAGGAAGGCTTTGTGCGCGCGGTCGATACGGTAGAGGTTCGCGCGCCAACGCGTGCCGGCCTGCGGCGGCGTGTCGCCGAACGCCGCAAGCGGGATCCGCACCTCGGTGGTCCAGACCTTCTTCGCCGTGTCGACGCGGACCTTCCACTCCATGCCGCTGCTCCACGCGAAGTCCGATTCCGGCCGTTTCAGGCGCAGGTCGAGCGCCTCGCCGTTCGGTGCCCATTCGTATTCGGTGTAGTGCGTGAGCTTCGACGGATCCGGCGCGACGAAGAGCTCGACGACGTCCTTGTCCCACAACGAGCCGTCCTTGGAGACGCGTTCGCCCGGCTGCGCCGGACCGAAGTCGGTCAGCTCGGTGAACGGGCTCTCGTAGCTCACATAGAGGTATCGGTCGGACCAGAGGACGCGGCAGGTGGTGCTGATCTCCGGACGCGCACGGCCGTCGACCGCCTCCTGTTCGAGCCGGAACGGCGTCGCCTGCGCCCACTCGGGCTCGGACAAGGTCCCGTCCGGCGCGAAGTCGCGGGCGATACGTGCCGCCTTCACGGTCGCGGTCGGCAGCGAACGGACGAGCAGCTTGCGCGCGTTGTCGAAGTAGATCTTCCGGAGCACCTCGGGCGGCAAGCCGATGGCGCTGATGGTCCAGTCGCCCTGGATCTGGGTCATGTGCTGCCAATCGTGGTCGCCCGTCTCCAGCCAGCGCCATTCCTTGTGGAAGAACGTCGCCGCGTCGTCGTCGGTCGGGTCCTCGTCGTCGCCGGACGAGCCGAGGATGAGCTTGCCGTAGACCTGGAAATCGGAGGCGAACAAGATGCGGTCCTGGTGCTTGGTGAACATGCGGCGGACCTTCTCCGGCGCGTGCCGGCCGAGCTCCGGGATGCGCGCGGCGAGGTCGGCATGCATGTTCGGATGCGCGTCGAGCTGGCGGTCCACCCAGTCGATGTCCTCGGAGTTGTTGGCGAAGTGGACGCAGACGAACGTGGTCTTCGGATGGCGCGCGATGACGCGTTCCAGGGCGGCCAGGAGCTCCTCGCGGGGCGGGTACTTCGCCGCGTCGCCGAACCACCACGGCCGATGGTCGCGCAGCTCGCGCCAACGCTCGTTGTCCTTGTCGAACGGCAGCCAGAAGGCGCGCGGATCGGCGACGTGGATGCTCACCGGCAATCCCAGCTCGCCGCAGCGCCGCCAGACGCCGTCGAGTTTCGGGTCGTCGACCTTGATGAGCTCGCCCTTGCCGTCGCGCAGATAGAGCCCGAGCCGCTTCCACTCCTTGAAGCCGGCCGCGCCGAGCCCGTGGGCGCGCTCGACCTGCTTCACGGCGCGCTCGGCGAAGCCCGGCTCGTCCCAGCCCGCGTAATCCAGGTTGAAGTACTGCACGAAGCGGCCGGGCGCGACCTGGTCGGCCAGCTCCTTCATCCGCTCGAACTCCGACTTCTCGCCCGGCTTCGCGGTCACCACGCCGCCGCTGAGGTTCGCGCCGATGCCGATGCCCGAGCGGTCCATGATCCGCACCGCGCGCGACGTGCGCTCGGCCGTGCCGTCGATGTGCTGATGCAGGTCGATGACACGGTGCTCGCGCCGCCACGCGTCGCCCGGCCACGGCGGCACCGTCTCCGCGCCGCGCACGTCGCGGGAGCACACGAGCAGGCCAGCGGCGACCGGGAGGGCGGACAGCAGGGACCGGGATCTCATGCGCCGATGGAAATCCTCCACGGCACCTTTGGCGAGCACCGCTTCACCCCGGCTTCCAGGGCCCGCAAGAAACGGCTCGACGACCGCGGAGGCGTCGAACAGTTTCTGGCCGCTGTCCGCTCCGGCGGTCGGCCCACCGTGGGGAGGTGGCAGACAAGTAATGCACTTGCTTTGCAAGCAAGGCCATGCGGGAGCGTTACCCGTCCTCTCCACCACTTCGATCGCGAACGCCCGGGGCCGACCAGCCCCGGGCGTCTTCGTTTTCTCGGAGGGGAGCGGACCACCGCTCCCATCGCGGATCAGAGCTCGGTGTGCTCGACCTTGCGCAAACCGAGGCGCAGCGGGAGCCAGCCGGCCAACGCGCTCATCAGCAGGAACACCGTCCACGAGAACGCGGCCTTGCCCGGCTCGAAGTCGTCCATCGAGCCCGGGCTCCAGCCCCACGGACTGCCCACGGCGAGCAGCACGACCGACACGACGATGTAGAGGAAGCTCAGCACCAGGCAGAAGGTGCCGCCGAAGCCGCTCACGATCTTGCTCGGGTTGGTCTCCTTGAAGTTCGGGTACAACGCCCCGAGGCCGACCGCCAGCGCGTTCAGCACGAAGGTCATCACCGTCACCGTGGCCGCGAAGAACGCCGTCCGCGCCGGCCCGAGATGCAGCAGCGTGCAGGACAGCAACGTCAGCACCTGCATCACGACGAGCGTCGCCGCCGTCGCGCACCAGAACTTGAGCCGCACGACCGCGACGAGCCCGAGCGGCGCGAGGCCCACGACCCACACGCGCTTCCCTTCCAGCGAGAACTGCGGGAACACGAACCGCGTGGTGATCGTCGCCAGGTTCAGCGCGCAGGCGCCGAGGTTCAGGTAGCTCACCAGCGAGATCCAGAACGGGGAATCGAGCTGCCGGGTGAAATGCCGGAGGTTGATGATGTACACCGTCAGCAGGCCGAAGAGCATCAGCGTCTGGCCCCACTGCGCCGTGTCCCGCCAGAAGACGCGCAGGTCCTTGGCCACCAGCGCGCGGACGTCCGACGGCAGGATCCCGCGCCAGCCGAGGACCGCGTCCATCCAGTCGCGCGGACGCAGCAGCAGGCTGAGCTTCGCGATCGCGCGCCGGCGCTCCTCCACCCGCTGGAACCACAGCCACCGCGCGAACATGCTCCCGCGGCTCTGCACCACGCTCGACGCCTCGTAGAAAGCGGGCCCCAGCCGCGTGGTCGCCAGCATGCCGAAGAAGAGCGCGTGGCTCAGCAGGACCAGCGCGAAGAAGCCCGCCGACCTCAGCGCGCCCTCCGCCATGTTCTGCACGCTGGCGCTCAGCCAGTAGCTGGGCAGCAACGGGAACTGCGCGAACCGGGTGTTCTCCAGCAACCGGTCGATCACCGCCAGCACGCGCGTCTCCAGCTCGTCGTCCTTCACCACCTCCGGCCGGAACTTGAACAGCACCACCGCCACGGCCGCCAGCAAGGCACCGATCAGCAGCACCTGGAACGCACGGCGGTCCAGATGCCGCGCCAGCAGGATGGACAACCCGGCCCCGGCCGCGCCCGGCAGCACGATGAACAACGCCACCAGCACGACGATCGCCGGATAGAAGAACCAGGCCACGTTGTTCACCAACCCGTACGCCACCAGCATCGGCGCGATGAGGAAGAGGAACGCCCACGAGGCCAGCAGCGTCGATTCCAGCAGCTTCCACTGGAACACCGTCCGCGTCGGCACCGGCAAGGTGAGCAGGAACGACGTCTCGCGGTTGCGGAAGAGGTTGGTGTAGCTGATCACCAGGTTCGACAGCAGCAGCAGCGCGAAGAGGAAGGCGAACAGCAGGAACAACAGCCGCTCCACCAAGAGGCCGCCGATGCCCGGGAACTTGCCGAGGAAGCGCAGCCCGAAATGGAACAACGCGAACGCCAGCACGGCGTAGCCGGCCAGGAACACCACGATCAACCCGAGCAGCAGCCACGATTGCTCGCGCAACGCCACGAGCCGCCGCCACGCCGAGCGGACGGAGACCTCGAGCAGGAGCCGGAGCGGAGCGGCGTGGGAGGACATCGGCGCGCGGAATCTCCGCGAGAGGCCGCCCGACCGCAACTGTGCCCGTGCGTGCCGACTTCCGCCGTTGCCCGCATCGCCGCGGCTGCCCTACGGTCCACGCCCTTATGGCGCGGCGACAGTATCCGTTTCACCTCATCGAACCGAAGTGGCAGCAGCGTTGGGACGTCGAGCAGACGTTCCGCGCGTGGAACCCCGGGGATTCCGTGCCCGCCGGACATGCCTTCGGCGCGCGCCACGGCCTGGCCGGCAAGACGCCGTCGGCCGCCGAGCTCCCGCCCAAGTTCTACATCCTCGACATGTTCCCCTACCCGTCCGGCGCCGGCCTGCACGTCGGCCATCCGGAGGGCTACACCGCGACGGACATCCTCGCCCGCTACCGCCGCGCGCAGGGCCTCACCGTGCTGCATCCGATGGGATGGGATTCCTTCGGCCTGCCCGCCGAGCAGTACGCGGTGAAGACCGGCCAGCATCCGCGCAAGACCACCGAGGAGAACATCGCCAACTTCACCCGCCAGATCAAGTCGCTCGGCTTCAGCTACGACTGGTCGCGCGAACTGGCCACCACGGATCCCGATTACTTCCGCTGGACGCAGTGGATCTTCCTCCAGCTCTACAACGCCTGGGTCGACCCGGAGACCGGCAAGGCGGCGCCGATCGGCACGCTGCGCTTCCCGGCCGGATGCGACACCGAGGACGCGAAGCGCGCCTACCGCGATTCCAAGCGCCTCGCCTTCGTGAGCGAGGCCCCGGTGAACTGGTGCCCCGAGCTCGGCACGGTGCTGGCCAACGAGGAGGTCATCGACGGCAAGAGCGAGGTCGGCGGCTTCCCGGTCATCCGCAAGCCGATGAAGCAATGGATGCTCCGCATCACCGCCCTCGCCGAACGTCTGCTCACCGATCTCGACACCATCGAGTGGTCCGATTCGCTGAAGGAGATGCAACGGAACTGGATCGGCCGCAGCGAAGGCGCCTGGGTCGAGTTCCAGGTCCAAGGTTCCGGGGCCAAGATCACCGTGTTCACCACGCGGCCGGACACCTTGTTCGGCGCGACCTACATGGTGCTGTCCCCGGAACACGCGCTGGTGAAGGAGATCACCACCGCGGACCAAGCGGCCGCGGTGAAGCAGTACCGAGAGTTCGCTGCCGGCCGGTCCGACCTCGAGCGCACCGAGCTCGCGAAAGAGAAGACCGGCGTCTT
>CANGMH010000246.1 GCA_947454005.1 Verrucomicrobiota bacterium | reverse complement strand
GGGCCCGAGGTTGGTGCCGTCGTTCTTGCCGGTGATGGAATCCACCGAGTTCTGGCGGAGGAAGCCCTTCTTCGTCGCCTGCTTCACCGCTTCGCGCGCGGTCTCCTCGAAGGTGATCTGGTCCGTGCCGACCGGGCAGTCGACGTAGAAGATGACGCTCCCGGTATCCTGGCAGATGGGCTGCGACTTGCGCTTCGCCAGCTCGATGTTGCGCTCGATGATCTTGAGCGCGCTCTCGGCGATGGTGCCCTTCTTCTCGGCTTCCAGTGACCGGACGAGCGCGGCGTTCACGTCGTCGGGCAGCTCGGCGGAGGTGCGGCGGATGAGTTCGATGAGCGAATCAAGCAAGGCGGACATGGAGCGGCGAGGATGCGTGTCCGGACGGGGACCGTCAACGCACCCGGTCGGGTCTTGTCAGCGGCGCCGGCGGAAGGGTCCTCGGTGGTGTCCCGTGCGCCGGCGAGCCCGGGGCTGGCCAGGGATCGCCGATCATCGGACGCTCGCCGCGTGGACAAACTCATCGCGCAGCTCGACACCTTCCTCCGCAAGCGGCCCGTGACCGGCCAAGGGGTCTACATCGCCTCGACCGCCGTCGTGCTGGGCGACGTCACGCTCGGCGACCACAGCAGCGTGTGGTACGGCGCGGTGTTGCGCGGCGACATCAACCGCATCGTGGTCGGGCACCATTCCAACGTGCAGGACAACGCGGTGCTCCATCTCGCGGACGACTTCCCCTGCATCGTCGGCAACTGGGTCACCATCGGCCATTCGGCGAACGTCCACGCCTGCACCATCGGGGACGAGTGCCTGGTGGGCATGGGCGCGACCGTGCTCGACGGCGCGGTCGTGGGCGCGCAGAGCCTCATCGGCGCGAACGCCCTCGTCACGCCCGGCACGAAGATCCCGCCGGGCTCCCTGGTCGTGGGCGCGCCGGCGGTGGTGAAGCGGGCGTTGACCGACGCGGAACGTGCCGGGCTGAAGCACTGGGCCGAGAAGTACGTGGTGAACGGCGCCTATTGCCTCCAGCACGGCATCCAGGTGGGCAAGCCGCTGCTGAGCTGACCGGTCGAAAGCGCCGGATGCCGGCATCCTCCGGTGACGGCCCTCGTGGAGCGGGTCACACCTTGGTCACTAGGCCGAGACAGGCGCCGAGTCGTTCCATGTTCACGGGCTTGGAGACGAAGTCGTCCATCCCGGCCGCGATGCACCGGTCCTTCTCCTCGTCCATCGCGGCCGCGGTCATCGCGATGATCCGCGTCCGGGGGCGCGACGGGTCGGCGGATTCCAGCGAGCGCATCTCGTGCGTCGCGGAATAGCCGTCGAGCTCGGGCATGTGGCAGTCCATCAGCACCGCGTCGAAGCGGCCCTCGCGGAACATCCGGACCGCGGACAGGCCGTCCTCGGCCAAGGCGCAGGTGTGCCCGAGCCGCTCGAGCATCGCGGTGGCGAGCCGCCGGTTGATCTCGTTGTCGTCCGCGACCAGGACGTGCAGCGGGGCCGAGGGCGGGCGCGCGGGGGCGGCGGCCCGCTCGACCGGCGTCCCGTGCCCGGTCTTCACCAGACCGAGGGCGATGGACGCCGCGCGCAGCCCGGACCGGCGGACCGGTTTCGTGAGGACGAGGTCGACCGACCGGCGGGCGGCGGAATCGTTGACCGATTCGACCAGCGAGCCCGCGAGCACCACCGCGGGCCGGCGTGCGCCGGGACGCCGTTCCTGGCCGTCCAGCGCGGCGAGGATGCCCGCGCCGAAGAGATGCCGGTCGAGTACCACGAGGTCGTATGCGTTCGCCTGCATGCGCTCGGCGGCGTCCTGTTCCGACGACGCCTCGTCGATCCCGCGGGTCGCGATCCCGGCCAGGGCGGCCGAGATGGCGCCCCGGGCCGTGGCGTTCTCGTCGACGACGAGGGCGCGGACCGGTCGGACCATCGCGGGCAGGGGCGGCTCGGCGCAATGTGCCAGGGGCAGCCGGACCTCGATCGTGGTCCCCTGGCCGTGCTCGCTCGCGATCGAGATGGTGCCGTGCATCAGGTCGACGAGACGCTTGGTGATGGAGAGCCCGAGGCCGGTGCCGCCGAAGCGGCGCGTGGTCGAGGAATCGGCCTGGGAAAAGGGCTGGAACAGGCGGGACTGGTTCTCCGGTGCGATGCCGATGCCGGTGTCGCGGACCGCGAGGCAGAGGCGTCCGTCCGCCTCGAGCTCGGCGCGGATCAGGACCTCGCCGCGCAACGTGAACTTCACGGCGTTGCCGGCGAGGTTGAGCAGGACCTGGCGGAGACGTCCCGGGTCGCCGCGCCATCGGCGGGGCAGACCGGGCATCGGTTCGATCGCCAGTTCGAGGCCCTTCTTCTGGGCGACCGGCGCGACGAGGTCCGCCACGCCGTCGATGACGTCGTCGAGGTCGAACACCTCGTCCGATAGCTCCAGCTTGTGCGCCTCCATCTTGGAGAAATCGAGGATGTCGTCGACGATCCCCATGAGCGCGTTGCCGCTGGAGCGGACCGCCTCGACCATCTCGAGCTGGCCGGGGCGGAGCTCGGAAGCGGCGAGCATGTTCGACATGCCGAGGATCCCGTTCATCGGCGTGCGGATCTCATGGCTCATGGTGGCGATGAAATCCGATTTCGCCTGGTTGGCCGCCTCGGCCTCGGCGGCGAGCGCGCACGCCTTCTCGGTGGCGGTCTCGAGCTCGCGGGTCCGGTCGGCGACGCGTTGTTCGAGCTGGTCGCGGGCCTCCTTGAGCGCCTCGTTCTTCTCCTCGATCTCTCCGACCATCTGGTTGAAGCCCTCGCTGAGCAGGCCCAGCTCGTCGCGGCGACCGACCGGCACGCGGGCCGAGTAGTCGTGGTCCTTTGCCAAGCCGGCCATCGCCTTGGCCAGCTGGAAGACCGGACGGGTGACGACTCCTTGGAGCACCGCGGACAGCCAGAAGGCGAGGGCCACGGCGATGGCGCACGCGCCGGCGACGATGCCGGCGAACCCCCGGGCCCGGGAAAGGGCGTTGACCACCTCGGCCTCCACGCAGACGACGCCGAGCGATTCGCCGTCGTCGATGACCGGTTGCCTCACCGTGATCAATCCGGCGGCTTCCTCGATGCCCGGCGGCCCGAAGGACGGCAGGGGCGTCCCGGATGCGGCGCCGCTTCGGCGGAACTCGCCTTTGACGACGCCGTAGACGTCGTAGAGCACCGCGACCCGGACCGAGGGACGACGGCACACGAACTCGAGGGTCTGGTTCGCGAAAGCCCGGTCCGAGAAGCGCAACGAGGTCGGGAGCAGATGGGCGGTCAGCGCGGTATCGGTCGCGACCTCGTTCCGGAGCTCGCTCCGGTAGGCGGCGTAGTCGAGCACGACGACGGCGGTGAGCGCGGCGAGAAGCGCGACGAAACTCGTCCCGGCCCCGAAGACCACGAGCTTCCAGCGCAGCGAACGATGCCAAGGGATGTCCATTCAGTCCTTCGTTCGCCCGATGTATTCGACGCGCTGGGATTGGCTGAGCTGGGCGCGCAAGCGGAGGCCCGCGGCCTCCGTGGCGGCCTGGTTGACCTGGAGCACCGGCTGGTCGCCGCGGATGAGCAGGTTGACCATCCCGCCGACGCCGTTGTCGGCGAAGCCCTTCTCCTCGCCGACGACCAAAACAGGGCGCTTGCGGAAGACGGCGAGAACGGTGGCGAGGCTTTCTCGGCGGTCCTGGGAGACGAAGACAAGCTGGCAATCGCGCAAGGTCGCCGCGTCCATGGCGTAGACGATATTGATGGGACGGACCTTGGGCGTGCGTTTCTCCGCCAGGCGGTCGAGGCGCTCGCCGAAAGTATGTCTGCCGAGCACGCCGAGGCGGAGCGGCGTTTCAGCCGCGGGCAGCTCCTTGTCGGGCCAGATGACGAGCTTGGTGAGCCCGAAGACGAGGACCGCCTTGAGGTCCGTCACGGGGACGGGCGGAGGTTCTCCGGGTTCGGCGAAGGACTTCCCCGCCAGCAAGACGACCGAAGCGAGAACGGTCCTCAGGAACGCGGACCGGCTCATGGCCGGGCCCGCGGGTCCTCCACCCGGAGGCACCTGCAGTTGGGGGCGGCTCGTCATCGTCGCTAGTAGCGGTAGCCTAGCGTGACCCAGAAGGTGCGTCCGGGTTGCTCGAGGATGGATTGCCGCAACTCCAGCGGAGTGGGGTCGAAGTACCGGTGGTCGAAGACGTTGTCGACCGTCGCGGTGAGCTCGACGCCGTTGAGCCACCGCCGCGTGAAGAGCGTGACGTCGGCCACCCAATAGGACGGGGCCAGGCCTCCGGACGGCGCGAGGCTGCTGCTCACATAGCGCAGGTCGAGGCCGGAGAAGACGTTCTCACCGCAGATGGGGACGACGAGATTGCCTTGGACCAACGTGCGCGGCGAGTTGCTCAGCCGCGCGCCCGTGTTTTTGTCCACAACGTCCTGGAACGCGACACTGGCCCTTCCGCGCAACCCGTGGCCGTACCTCGCCGACACCTCGAACTCGAGTCCCTTGCCGCGCACGGAATCGAGGTTTTCGTACTTGAGCAGGCTGTCCGCAGGATCCGTCCGCTGGTTGATGAGGTCGTGGGCCTCGTAGAGGTAGGCGGAGGCCGAAGCGGACCAATGGGTGCCGATCGTCTGCTCCCAGACGGCTTCGTAGGTGTCGATGGTCTCCGGAAGGAGCGTCGGGTTCGGCTTCTGGGTGATGCCGTCGGTGTAGAACCGCTCATAGGCGTTCGGTCCTCGGAACGCCTGGCCGTACAGGACCTTCAGCGAGGTCCCGTCCACCGGGCGGTAGACGACCGAGGCCCGGGGGCTCACCGCGCTCCCCGGGAAATCCCCTTTGTCGTACCGGAAGCCCGATTCGACCGTCAGCCGGGGAACCACGCGGTACGAAGCGGTGAGGTAGGGGCCCCAGGCATCGGACCGGCGCCGGTCGTCCAGCACCGGGATATACGGCAGCTGGCTGTAGGTCGTCTGGTCCTGCTGGATGTTCTGCCGCGATTCGATACCGCCCGAGAGCGTCAGGCGCTCCCAGAAGGTCCGGTACAGCTGCAGCTCTTCCGTCAGCCAACGGCCGCGGATCGAGTCGATCAACGGGTTGGTCCCCGGCAGCACCGGCGAAGGATAGATGTACGTCCCGTCGTAGTGGTACCGGTCGTAGCTGAGGCTGGCCGTGATGTGGAAATCCTCGGAGAACTCGTGCTGGAACTGCAGCCGGGTTAAATAGCTCCCGTCGAGCGTCTTGTTGCGCGGGTCGCCGAACACCGAGTCGAACGACCCGGTCGGCAGATGTTTCGTGCGGTCGACCCAGCCGCCTTCGAGGCTGAGGTCCTTCCACGCCAAGGTGCCGAACATCGAGTAGGCCGATTCACCGTCCGCGTCCCGCGCGATACCGTCGCTGGTGGGACCGACGTATTCACGGTAGTACACCTCCCGTTCGCCCCGACGCTCCAGGATCGTGCCGGAGAGGGAGAGGTCGACGCCGTTCTTGAACTTGTCGCCGACCGAGAAGCGCCCCCGATAGGTCTCGAAGCTGCCGACCGAGACGCTCGCCTCGGCGCCGCGGAGGTCCGCGCCGGTCTTGGTGATGACGTTGACCACCGCGAAGAACGCGTTGTCGCCGTAGAGCGCCGATCCCGGGCCGCGCACCACCTCGACGCGGTCGATCGCCGCGACGTCGACCAGGAACTCCGGCCCGATCAGCGCGCCTCCGGTGACGTTGTCGTTCATCCGGTGGCCGTTCACCAAGAACAGCACGCGGTCGTTGTAATCACCCGGTCGGTTGAAGCCGCGGACGCCGAGATAGGTGTAGTTGCGGTCCGAACGGGTGTAGAAGCCGCGCACGCTCGACAGGACCTCGCCGAGCGTCTGGTATCCGAGCTGCTTGATGTCCTCGCTGGTCACGATCGAGACCGCCGAAGGCGCTTCCGCGACGAGCTGCTCGTGCTTCTCCGCCGCGGTCACCGACTGGACCTTCAGCGTGAGCAGCTCGTCGAGGCTGAGCTCGGACAGGTCGCGCGGTGCCGACTCGTGTGCGACGGCCGCGCCGAACGAGATGCTCCAAGCGATCGATAGCAAGATGATGTCGGACTGGCGCATGGGACAGGGGGCCGGATCGATTTCGCGGCCACATGATCGGGCGGCAGCGTCGTCGTCGGTTGCTTCGGCCTCAAGAATCAGGAGCGGCCGGGGCCTTGGCAACCTATTCCATGGGGGCTGTCCATGGCGCCGCCGGCCGGTGGTGCGCCGTCCTCGGGGGGGCCGGTGCCGGCGAAGCGGCCTCGGAGTCCAGTCGACCCGACCGCGATCGCGCCGGGCACGGATCATAGACTTCGGCTTTACCTCGCGACCGACGCTTCCCACGATGTCCGGATGTTCCCGACCCCAGGTCAGCGCCGTCCGGCGCGTCCGGTCCGCCACGACGGACTCCGGCTCTTCGGTCCCGTGGCCGCCGCGATCGCGACCGCTTTCGCGCTGCCGCTCGCGGCCTTCTCGGCGACGTTGCCTCCGCTGACGCCGCTGCCCGGCGGACGGCCCGCGGCGGTCGAGCGCCATCTGGTGCCCCTTTCGCCGGAGGAGGAGGCCAAGACGATCCAGTTGCCCGACGGCTACCGGTTGGAACTCGTGCTGAGCGAGCCCGACATCAAGGAGCCGATGGCCATCGCCTTCGACGGCGACGGCCGGATGCTGGTGGTGGAGATGCGGACCTATATGCAGGACATCGAAGGCACCGGCGAGCTCGAGCCCCGTTCCCGCGTGTCCCGCCACGGATCGAGCCGCAAGGACGGCC
>CANGMH010000245.1 GCA_947454005.1 Verrucomicrobiota bacterium | reverse complement strand
GCGAGGCTGGCGAGCATGAGGAGGAGGATGACGTTCATGGCGCGGAAGGGGTCGGGATCGCGTCGGTCAGCCCGGCTCGCCGGGCGGCCCAGCGGGTCGCGCCGCAGGCGAACAGCACGACCGAGATGGAGCTCAGGGGCATCAGCACCGCGCAGACGATGGGCGACAGCAGACCGGCGGCGGCGATGCCGATGCCGACGAGGTTGTAGAGGCCGGAGAGGACGAAGCCGGCGCGGATGACCCGCACCGCCCGCCGCGAGAAGTCGAGCATCCGCGCGAGCTGCGGCAGTTGCGCGGCGTCCAGGATGATGTCGCTGGCGGGCGAGAACGCGCCGACCTGTTCGACCACCGCGACGCCCACGTCGCTCTGCTTCAGCGCGCCCGCGTCGTTCAGGCCGTCGCCGACCATCATCACCGTGCGGCCGGCCAAGCGCAGGTCGCGGACGAAACGGAGCTTGTCGGTCGGGCTCTGGTCGAACCGGAGCGTCGCGCGCTCGCCGAGCAACGCGCGGAAACGTGCCTCCTCGCGGGCGTTGTCGCCGCTGAGCAAGGCGAGCTCATGACGGCCGCCGAGGCTGCGGACCAGCGCCTCGACCTCGGGCCGCAGCGGGCTCGTGAGCAGGAAACAGCCGCGGAAGCGTCCGTCGATCGCGACACAGACCGAGCTCCCCGCGGGGACGACCCCGGTCGGGATCGCCACCCCGGAGCGTCCGAGCCAAGCCAGCGAACCCAAGCGGACCGACCGGCCTTCGACCTCTCCGGTGAGCCCGCAGCCGGGGATCTCCTCGAAGCCGGTGACGGCTGCGACGGGTGCCCCGGTCGCCAAGGCCCGGGCGAGCCGCAGCGAGTGGGGGTGCACCGAGTGGCGCGCCAGCGAGAGGACCGAGCCAGCCTCCGCGGCGCTCAGCGGTTCGCCGACGAAGCTCACCCCGCTGGCGTCGTTGCCGGTGAGCGTGCCGGTCTTGTCGAGCACGATGGTGTCCACCTCGGCGAGGCGTTCGAGCACGAGCGCGTTCTTGAGGAAGATGTGGGCGCGGCCGAAGACCCGTTGAGCCGTCCCCGAGGTGAGCGGCGCGGCCAGCGCGAGCGCGCACGGGCAGGCGACGATCAGCACGGACACGAAGGCCTTCGCCGCGATGGCCGGGTCCACCGCGAGCCAGAACGCCGCCGAGGCCGCGGCGACGCCGAGCACGATCCAGGTGAAGCGACGGCTGTAGCGGTTGGTGATGGTGTCGAGCGACGGCCCGCCGTCCTTGCGGAAGATCTCGTTGTCCCAGAGCGAGGTCAGGTAGCTCTGCGACACGGGCTTCACCGTCTCGACCTCGACGGCGCCGCCGGTCTGCCGTCCGCCGGCGTAGAGATGCGTGCCGACCTCGCAGGCCACGGGCTCGGATTCGCCGGTGACGAAGCTGTAGTCGAGGCACGCGGTGCCGGAGACCAGGGTGGCGTCGGCCGGCAGCAGCTCGCCGCCGCGGAGGACGAGCCGGTCGCCGACCTCCAGGCGCGAGATGGCCACGGTCTCCTCGCCGCCGGCCGTCTTGCGGACGACCGCCAAGGGGAAGAAGCCCTTGTAATCGCGGTCGAAGGCGAGGCGGTCATGGGTCTTCTGCTGGAACAGGCGCCCGCAGAGCAGGAAGAAGATCAGCCCGGTGAGCGAATCGAGGTAGCCTTCGCCGCGGTGGCCGAGGATGTCGTAGGCGCTCTGCCCGTAGATGGCCGCGAGCCCGAGCGCGATGGGCACATCCAGCGTGGCGACCCGCCGGCGCAGGCTCAGCCATGCCGTGCGCCAGAAATCGGCGGCGCTGTAGACCAGCACCGGCAGCGCGAGCCCCAGGCTGAGCCAGCCGAAGACGGTCTTGAAAAAAGGGCCGCTGAAGCTGTCCAACCCGAGATAGCCCGGGATGGACAGCAGCATGATGTTGCCGAAGCCGAACCCGGCGAGGCCGAGCTGCAGCTGGCGGCGGACATGGGGCGCCGCGGACTTCGGATGCTCCAGTTCCCGCAGGGTCAGCGTCGGCTCGTAGCCGATGGCGGCGAGCGTGGCGACGACCTTGCTCAGCGTGGTCTCGTGCTTGGAGTAGGTGAGGGAGACCTCGCGCCGCGAGAAATTGACGGTCGAGCGGCCGATGCCGGGATCCAGGCGGAAAAGGTTCTCCAGCAGCCAGACGCAGGCCACGCAGTGGATCTGCGGCAGGTGGAGCGTGAGCTTGGCGACCTTGGCATCAGAGAAATCGAGCAGCTTCTCCTGCACCGACGGATCATCGAGATAGTTCCATCGCTCCCGTCGCTGCGCGCCGCGCGCGGTGCTGCCCGGTGTGGCGTTGAGCTCGTAGAACTGCCCCAAGCCGTTCTCGGTCAGCAACGCGTGGACCGTCTGGCAGCCGAGGCAGCAGAACGGCTTTTCCCCGGACGAAAGCCGCTCGCCGATGCAGGGCTGGCCGCAGTGGAGGCAACTCGCCGCCGCCGGAGACTTCACGGAGCGGGCATCGGCGGCGCGGAGCGCGTGCGTCGGGTCGAGTTGAGGGACAGCTGCCGTCATTGCTGGACGCAGTCTCGTCGCTCCGCCGGTCCCGCCGCTAACCGGGCTTTGCACAGGAGTAGGCCGATTCTGCCATTAGCACGGGCAGCGACACGCATCGGACCGGCTACTTTCGGCCTATTTCAGGCCATTTTCCGTCGGTCGCGCTCTTGACAAGGGTGTCGGTCGGTTGCGCTCGATCAATGAACGCTTGCACCGGAGCGGTTGCTTGTGATTTTTTTCACGAGTCATTTGCGCGCGGCGCGCCCACAAGACGTCACGGAGATGTCGGTGGGCGGCTAATCACCCTGATCAGTAGGACGAAAACCGTGTTTTCGTGCCGTGATCGAGGTTGTCGCGCGGGGTCCGGCGGTCCAGAACCTTGGGTGTCAGGACAAGACGGACTGTTTTGTCGGGCCAGTTGGATCAGCAGAACGAACAAGCAGACCGGTGCGGGCGTGGCCACGCGGCACGGGTAGGCAGACGGAAAACCGAGCGATGTCCTTCATCTTCCCCAAATGGGCGAACACGCTGCCGCTGAAAGTGGCGGTGGGCGCCGTCCTGGCCGCCAGCGCGGCCGGCGCGGGCATCACCTATTACCTCACGCCGAAATGGACGCGCGTGGGCTACACCCCCAAGCAGCCGGTGGCCTTCTCGCACAAGGTCCACAACGAGCAGCTCGGCATCGATTGCCGTTATTGCCATTCCGCCGTCGAGAAATCGTGGTTCTCGAACATCCCGGCGGCGAGCACCTGCATGAACTGCCACAGCCTCATCCTGAAGGATGATCCGAAGCTGGCGTTGGTGCGCGAATCCTACCAGACCGGCAAGCCCATCCCGTGGGTGCAGGTCCACAAGGTGCCCGATTACGTCTATTTCAACCACTCGGTCCATGTGAACCGCGGCATCAGTTGCGTCCACTGCCACGGCGAGATCAACCACATGGAAGAGGTCCAGCACGCGAAACCGCTCTCCATGGGCTTCTGCCTGGATTGCCACCGCGCGCCGGAAGAGAAGATCCGCCCCGTCGAACTGGTCACCCAGCTCGATTGGAAAGGCGTCGTGGACGGCAAGAAGCTGGTGCATGACTGGAACGTGAAGCCCGGCCAGAGCTGCTCGACCTGCCACCGATGAAGACCATCCCCCCCGTTTGTCCCGAGCCGGTGACCGGCCCGAAGTACTGGCGTTCTCTCGACCAGCTCGCCGAGCGTCCCGAGTTCCGCCAGTGGCTCGACCAGGAGTTCCCGTCCGGCGCCAGCATCGCTCCCGAGGGGGAGACCCGCCGCGAGTGGATGAAGCTCATGTCGGCCAGCTTCCTGTTGGCCGGGCTCGGTGGTTTCGCCTCCGGCTGCCGCCGCCCGGAAGAGCACCTGACCCCCTTCGCCAAGCAGCCTGAGAACTACACCCACGGTGGTTGGCAGTATTTCGCGACCTCGATGCCGAGCCGCGGCAGCGCCCAGGCGCTCACCGTCAAGTCGAGCGACGGCCGGCCGACCAAGATCGAGGGCAACCCGCTCCATCCCGATAGCAACGGCGCCACCGACGGCTTCGCCCAGGCCGCGCTGCTGAACCTGTACGACCCGGACCGCGCCTACCGGCACACGTTCCAAGGCAACGACGTCAAGGTCGAGAAGGTCGTGGACCAGCTCTCCGCGACCGCCAAGAAGTTCGCCGCGACCGGTGGCGAAGGCTTGGCGGTCCTCGCCGAGCGGAGCTCCTCCGCTTCACGGGCCGCGTTGCAGGCCAAGCTGGCGGACAAGCTTCCGAAGGCGAAGTGGTTCCTGTACGAGCCGGTGGATTTTGCCGTCGCCGCGCAGGCCGCCAGCATCGCCTCCGGTGCCCGGGTCGTGCCGCACGTCCACCTGGAGAAGGCCAAGCGCATCCTCTCGCTGGATTGCGATTTCCTCAGCACGGATTCCGACGCCACGCACCACATCCGCGGGTTCGCCAAAGGCCGCAAGCCGGGCGACGGGATGAACCGGCTGTATGTCGTCGAATCGCTCCAGACGCTGACCGGCGGCAGCGCCGACCATCGTCTCCGGGTTCGCCCGACCGATGTCGTCAAGGTCGCCGCCCACATCGCCAGCTTCGTCGCCAGCGGCGAGCTCGGCGTGGCGCTCAAGTCGCTCGCCAAGGGTTCTCCTGCTTCCGACAAGTGGGCCGGTGAAGCCGCCAAGGACCTCGTCGCCCACAAGGGCGAGGCGGTCGTGGTGGCCGGTTATGCCCAACCGCTCGCGGTCCACCTCATCGCCAGCGCGCTGAACTCGCTGCTCGGCGCGGTCGGCCCGGTGGTCGAGCTGCTGCCCGACACCGAGAAGAGCGACGGCGGCATCGCCGAGGCGGTCGCCGCGTTGAACGGGGGCCTCGACACCCTCGTCATCCTCGGCGGCAACCCCGCCTACAACTCACCGACCGAGCTCGATTTCTCGGCCGCGGCGAAGAAGGCCAAGACCGTCATCCGCCTCGGGTACTACGAGGACGAGACGGCCCTGGTCTCCACCTGGCACCTTGCCGGTGCCCACTTCCTCGAATCGTGGGGCGACGCCCGCACCTCGGACGGCACGCTGGTGCCGGTCCAGCCGCTCATCGAACCGCTGTTCGGCGGTCTGACCGAGATCGAGGTGCTCGCGCGCCTGCTCGGCGAAGCGAAGCCCGCGCCGTATGAGATCGTGCGCGCCACCTTCGGCCGCGACGACCAGGCGTGGAAGCAGTTCCTCCACGACGGTTTCCTCAAGGACAGCGCGCCCAAGGCGATCACCGCCTCGTTCGACGCGACGGCCGTGGCGCAGGCGTTGGCCGGCTTCAAGCCCGTCGTCGCTTCCGGCTACGATGTCGTGCTCTACCGCGACGCGAAGGTCGATGACGGCCGGTTCGCCAACAACGGTTGGCTCCAAGAGCTTCCGGATCCCGTGACCAAGCTGGTCTGGGGCAACGCGGTCGTCGTCTCGCCGGCCACCGGCAAGAAGCTCGGCGTGACCGGGAAGACCGCCGATGGACGGGGCGACACCGACGATGCCGCGCACGCGCACGACGGCCAGTTCAAGAACCAGATCATCAAGGTCACGCTCGGTGGCCGCACGATCGAGGGCGCGGTCTGGGTCCAGCCCGGGTTCGCCGACGACACCATCGGTCTGGCGCTCGGCTACGGTCGCCGCAAGGTCGGCCGCGTCGGTACCGATTGCGGTTTCGATGCCTATGCGTTCTACGCGAAGGCCGGCGGCCACATCGTGACCGGGGCGACGGCCGAGAAGGTCTTCAAAAAAGAATACCTCGCCACGACCCAGGAGCACGGCCTGATGGAAGGCCGTCCTATCATCCGCGAAGCCAATCTGGCCCAGTTCAAGGTGAAGCCCGCGTTCGCCCAGAACATGGACCTGGACGCGCATCTGCCGCACTACGTCCCCTACAACGACGACGGCACGATCAAGAACATCTACAAGCATCCCTACAAACAGAACCCGGAGACCAAGTCCGAGGTGCACCAGTGGGGGATGACGGTGGACCTGGCCTCGTGCGTCGGTTGCGCGGCCTGCGTCGTCGCCTGCCAGGCGGAGAACAACATCCCCATCGTCGGCAAGGACCAGGTCATGCGCGGTCGCGAGATGCACTGGATCCGCATCGACCGCTACTACAGCCACGATGCCGATCTGGAGGTCACGCACGAGCACGCCTCGGCCGATCCCCAGATGGCGGTGCAGCCGATGTTCTGCCAGCACTGCGAGAGCGCGCCGTGCGAGAGCGTCTGCCCGGTGAACGCCACGGTGCACGACGAGGAAGGCCTCAACGTGATGGCCTACAACCGCTGCATCGGCACGCGGTATTGCGCCAACAACTGCCCGTTCAAGGTCCGGCGGTTCAACTTCTTCGACTTCAACAAGCGCGAGACCGACTACGCGAAGGTCCAGGGCCAGTTCTTCTTCAACACGGGCAACCTCTACAAGGGGCCGCTCGCCGAGAACCGGAACGAGGCGCCGAACTGGGAGATCATCAAGCTCGTCAAGAACCCCGACGTGTCGGTCCGCATGCGCGGCGTCATGGAGAAGTGCACGTTCTGCGTGCAACGGATCGAGCAGGCGAAGATCGCGCAGAAGAGCATCGCCAAGGGCAGCTCGGATGTCCGCGTGCCCGAAGGCACGTTCAAGACGGCCTGCCAGCAGGCCTGCCCGGCCGAGGCCATCAACTTCGGCAACATCCTCGACCCGGAGAGCGCGGTGTCGAAGCTGAAGAAGGATCCGCGCAACTACACCGTGCTCGGTTTCCT
>CANGMH010000244.1 GCA_947454005.1 Verrucomicrobiota bacterium | reverse complement strand
TGACGACGCCCGTCTCCGCGATGTCCACCTGGTCGAGCACGATCACCGCGTCGCTGGCGGCCACGGCGGCGGCCATGGCTTCCGAGAGCGCGGACCGGAGCGGCGCGGGCGTGGGGGTCCAGTTCTTGAGGTCGAGCCGGCTGAGCTCCTCGGGCGGTTCTCCGACGCGGTGGACCAGCGGCTTGGTGTAAGTGAAGGTGTGGCGGCCGGACGCGGTGAGGATCCCTGAGAGGTCCACGCCCGGACGCGCGGCCAGCGCCCGGCGGAGTTCCCAGCCTTCGCCGTCGTCACCGCAGAGGCCGACCGGCCGCAGCGTGCCGGTCCCGAGGGCGGCGAGGTTGTTCAGGATGGTGCCGGCACCGCCCGGTTGGCAGCGCACGCCGTGGATGTTGTGGACCGGCAACCCGGTCTCGATGGAGATCTCCTGCCGTTCCGGATCGATGTCGAAGTAGCGGTCGAGACAGAAATCGCCGACGACCGCGACGCGGAGCGACGGGTAGCGGGAGGTGATGGCGTCGAATCGGGCAGGATTCATGGCTGGACCAGCTCTCGGTGTAGATGGTGGATGAAGGCGAGGTTGTCGCACTGGAGGTACCGCATCGCGCCGCCCATCCGGGAGAAGCTCTTGCAGAAGCGGAGGTAGTAGGCGGGGTTCGTCTTCGGTGGCTCCCCGGCGGTCCAGTCCCAGTCGCCTCCGTCCTGCAGGTCCACGACGTAGATGCTGTGGCCCGAGACCGCCGGACGACCCGCTTGGAAGCGCAGGTTGTGGACGCAGCTGAGGCTCTTCTCGAAGACCTGCGGCGCCATGATCGCCGACCCGACCGACATCACCACGCCGCCGTCCAGGCCTTCCACCGCGCCGGCGAAGGTCCGGAAATCCGATGCCGCGGCGCGGCCGATGGCGGCGCCATTGAACATCGGGTGGCAGGAGATGATGTCGTAACCGATGCCCGGATGCACCGTGACCGGCACGCCGAGCCGCCACGCCTGCGCGAGGATGCTCGCTTGTTTCCAACCGTGGACGATCTCGTGGCGTCCTTCTTCGATCCCGTGCCGCTGCATCGCCGCAAGCAGGTCGCAGCATGCCGCGGCGAGCGGATCGGCCGGGAACTGCGCCACGACCTGCGCGAGTTCTTCGGCCCGAGGGACCGTGCAGCCGTCCTCGTGGATGAACTTGCCGAGCGCCCCGCCGTAGCCGAGGCCGGACACCGCGCCCGCCAGCAGCGCGAGATGGATGTTCCGGCCGGTCTCGTCCCACGTTCCGAACGTCCCGGACGCGACGTTCTCCTCGACGCTCTCGGTGGACCGCCCGAGCCAAGCGTACTCCCAGTCGTGGATGGTGCCGGCGCCGTTCGTCGCGAGATGGGTGATGAAGCCGCGCTCCATTAGGTCGGTGAGGATGAGCGCCGCTCCGTTCCGCAGGAGGTGGGCGCCGTACATGAGCACGACCTGCGCGCCGCGCGCCCGGGCATCGCGGATGCGCCCCGCCGCTTCCGCGACGGATGCCGACGAGGTCGGCGACAACGGAGGCGGAACGGAAGCGGGCGGCACGAGGATGTCCTCCACCCGGGTGAGGCTGCGCCGCTGCGAGAGCGGGAGGACGTTGAGGCGCGATAGGTCGAGCGCGGGCACGGCGCGATTCTAGGTCAGGGCGTCGCCCGGCGGCCAAGACATCCTTTGCGGGGACACCAGACCGACAGGCGGCAGAGGCTCCACGACAGATGACACCCTTCGCGCTTTCGACGGTCCCGGCGATGGATGAGGTGCGTCCCCGGAAGGGTCCTCAACCGATCCGCGACACGAACCTGCCGACCAGATCGACGGCGACGTCCTCGCGTTGGTGGGCGAGCTCGAGCACGTCGAGGTGCGAGACCGTCTGCCCCTTGCCGCCGAGCCCGGCGGCGGCGTTGGTGATGCAACTCAGGCCGGCCACCTTCAGCCCGCATTGCCGTGCCACGATGGCTTCCGGCACGGTGCTCATCCCCACGGCATCGGCGCCCAGCGTTCGGAACGCCCGGATCTCCGCCGGCGTCTCGAAGCTCGGTCCGCTCACCGCGAGGTACACGCCTTCGTGGCATCGCACCTTCGGCGACCTCATGGACCTCGCGGCCGCCTTCAGCTCGGCCCTCAGCGCGGGATCGTAGGTCGCTGTGAGGTCGACGAAGCGGTTGAGCCCGGCCGGTTCCGGACCGCGCAGAGGGTTCGTCCCCATGAAGTTGATGTGGTCGGTCAACGCCATGAAATCGCCGACCTGGAACTTCGCGTTGATCCCGCCGGCAGCGTTCGTCAGCAGCAGCGTCCCGATCCCCAGCGCCGCGAGCACGCGGGTCGGGAAGGTGGATTCCGCCAGGTCGAAGCCCTCGTAGAAGTGGGCCCGGCCCGCCAAGACCGCCACCGGGATGCCGAGCCACTCGCCGATGACCAGGCGGCCGGCGTGGCCCGGGACCGAGCCGACCGGGAAACCCGGCAGGTCGCGGTACGGGAACTCGCGACCGCCGGTGACGGCCTTGGCGATCGCGCCGAAGCCGCTGCCGAGCACGATCCCGAGCCTCGGCCGGAGCGGCGTGCGTTTGGCGATGAGCGCGGCGGTGGCGGCCGGATCGGGGAGGCGGTTCTTGCGGTGCATAGGTCGGGAAGGGGGGCGGACGGCAGGGCGGGGTGACGCCAAACTTCCCTTGCCCGCAGGTCGGCGGCTTCTACGCTCGCCGCTCTTTTATGACCGACCTTACGAACGAGGAAATCCGTCGTTACTCGCGCCACCTGATCCTTCCGGAAGTCGGCCTCGCCGGCCAGAAGAAGATCCGTTCCACAAGCGTCCTGTGCATCGGCGCGGGCGGACTCGGGTCGCCGATCGCCATGTACCTCGCCGCGGCGGGCATCGGCAAGCTGGGCATCGTCGACTTCGACACGGTGGACCACTCGAACCTCCAGCGGCAGATCCTCCACGCCGATGCCGACGTCGGCGTCTCCAAGGCGGATTCCGCGAAGGCCACGATCAACGCGCTCAACCCGAACGTCGAGGTCGTCCTGCACAAGACCCGCATCTCGTCGGACAACGCCTTGGACATCATCCGCCCCTACGACATCGTCGTGGACGGCACCGACAATTTCCCGACCCGCTACCTGACGAACGACGCCTGCGTGCTGCTCAAGAAGCCGAACGTCTACGGATCCATCTTCCGCTTCGAGGGCCAGGCCAGCGTCTTCGCGCCGCACCTCGGCGGGCCCTGCTACCGCTGCCTGTATCCGGAGCCGCCGCCTCCCGGGATGGTCCCGAGCTGCGCCGAAGGCGGCGTCCTCGGCGTGCTGCCCGGCATCATCGGCTGCATCCAGGCCACCGAGATCCTCAAGCTGGCGCTCGGCAAGGGCACGTCGCTCATCGGCCGGTTGCTGCTCTTCAACGCGCTGGACATGAAGTTCCGCGAGCTGAAGCTGCGCCGCGACCCCAAGTGCCCCGTCTGCGGCGACCACCCCACGGTAAAGGAGCTCATCGACTACGAGATGTTCTGCGGCGTCGTGCCCGAGCCGGTGGTCGCCGGCTCCAATCCGGACGAGGTGACGGTCCAGCAGATGAAGGCCGCGCTCGACGACCCGAAACTCGGTATCAAGGTGGTCGACGTCCGCGACCCGGACGAACACGAGATCGCCCACGTCGAAGGCGTGCCGCAGATCCCGCTCGGCTCGCTGCCGCAGCGTTTCACCGAGCTGGATCCGAACACCCAGATCTATCTCCACTGCAAATCGGGCAAACGCTCGATGAAGGCCCTCGAGTTCCTGCGCCAGCAGGGCTTCAAGTACGTGAAGAGCGTCAAGGGCGGCATCAGCGCGTGGAGCGACGAGATCGACCATGGCGTGCCGAAGTATTGACCGGATATCCGCCGTCGCGCGGACCTCGGAGCAAGCAACATCGGGCCCGGCGCGGTTTTCCACCGCCGTCGGGCCCGATCCGTTCCGGCTCGTCGCGGACAACCGTCCCGCGTCGTGGCGGAGGTGCTTCGGCGTCGGTCTCCGCCGGAAAAAATCCTTCTGTAACCGGCCCCGGGCACCGCAGTCTCCAGCGCCGTGACCAATCCGACGCATCTGCAGCGCCGCTCCTCCATGCTGCGCACCATCCGGGTCCTCATGGCCCTGGGAGCCGTCGCCGCCCTCGGGGATGCCTTCGCCGGCGAGCCCAAGGACGACATCAAGGCGGCCGCGAAGTCCTTGGCCGGGAAAGCGAACTACACCTGGACCAGCGAGACCGAGGGCCTGCCTTTCCCGATGAGCCCGCTCGAGGGCAGGACGGAGAAGGACGGCTTCGCCATCGTCAGCCAGGACATGAACGGCGACAAGTTGACCGCGGTGCTCAAGGGCACCAACGGCGCGGTCAAGCTCGCAGCCGGTTGGAAGACCGCGGCCGAGCTGCCGGAGCCGGGCTTCGGTGGCGGCGGTCCGCCCGATTTCAGCGCGATGATGGGGCGCCGATTGCTGGGTGGGAAGGTGCCCGCCAACGAACTCGTGGACCTCGTGGACAAGGTCAAAGAATTGAAGCTCGTCAAAGGCCGTCTCGAAGGCGACCTCACGGAGGAGGGGGCCCTCGCGTTGATGCCGTTCGGCCGCGGACGGCCCGGTGCCGGCGGTCCTGGCGCCCCGAAGATCAAGGCCACCTTGCGGGTCTGGCTCAAAGACGGGGAGTTGCAGCGCTACGAGCTGGCCACCGACATGACGATGCAGACCCCGATGGGCGAGATGAACATGAGCCCGACCACGACCGTGCGCGTCAAAGAGGTGGGCACCACCAAGGTCGAGGCCCCGGCCGAGGCGAAGCAGAAGCTCGCGGCGACGAAGTAGAGACCCGCGGTCCCGGCCCGGCACCCGAGGAACAGGTCCCCGGGCGGGCGGGAGATCCGCGGGGACCAGCGAACCGACCGAACGACAATTTCCAATGGCGAACTCCTCCAAATCCGGCTGGCTGAAATGGCTGGTCGTCCTCGCGGTGCTCGGTGGCGGCGGCTACGCGGCCTGGCGCTGGCAATCCCGGCGGCAAGCGGCCGCCGCGCCGCCCGAGTTCCGCACCAACGCGGTCACCCGCGGCGAGATCGTCCAGGCCGTGACCGCCAACGGTGCGCTCAATCCCGTCCGCATCGTCACCGTCGGCAGCCAGATCTCGGGCATCATCACCGAGCTGAACGTCGACTTCAATTCGCGGGTCAAGGAGGGCGATGTGCTCGCCAAGATCGATGCGGCGACCTATGAGCGCTCGATGGCCCGCGCCGTGGCCGACCTCGCCAGCGCCCAGGCCGGGCTCGAGCTCGCGCAGTTCAACTTCAAACGCAGCCAGGAGCTCTACACCGCGAAGCTCGTCTCCGAGTCCGAGTACCAGCAGAACCTCGTCTCGCTCCACCAGGCCGAGGCCAACATCAAGATCCGCCAGGCGTCGGTCGATTCCGCCAAGGTCGACCTCGACCGCACGACCATCGCCGCGCCCATCAGCGGCATCGTGATCTCCCGCAAGGTGGACGCCGGGCAGACGGTCGCCGCCAGCTTCAACACCCCCGAGATGTTCACCATCGCCAACGACCTGGCGAAGATGCAGATCGAGGCCGCGGTCAGCGAGGCCGACGTCGGCGGCATCGAGGAAGGCCAGAAGGCCAACTTCACGGTCGATGCCTTCCAGGGCCGGAAGTTCAACGGCCGTGTCCGGCAGGTGCGCTTCGCCGCCCTCACCAACCAGAACGTCGTCACCTACACGACGGTCATCGAGGTGGACAACCGCGACCTGAAGCTGCGGCCGGGCATGACGGCGAACGTCTCCATCATCACCGCCCAGCGCACCAACATCGTCCGTGTCCCGAGCAACGCGCTCCGCTTCCGTCCGCCGCCCGGCACGATCATCAGCTCCACCAACGACGCCGTGGCGAAGGCCGCGGGCACGAACGGCGGGGTCCGCATGGGCGGGTCGGGCGACATGCCGGTCCCGCCTTGGGTGGCCGAAGGCCGCCGGCCCACCGACGACGAGCGCAAGAAGTTCGAGGATTCACTCACACCGGACCAGAAGGAGCAGTACCGCCAGATGCGCGAGAAGATGCGCGCGATGATGGCCGCCGGCGGCGGACCTGGAGGCGGAGGTTTCGGTGGCATGGGCGGCGGGATGGGCGGCGGTGCTCCGCGCTCCAGCAACCAGCCCGAGGGACCGGCCATCCGGATGGTCTACCTGCTCGACACCGAGCAATCCACGCCCGGCAAGCCGGTGCTCAAGGCGGTCTCGGTCAAGACCGGGATCAGCGACAGCTCCAACACCGAGGTCAGCGAAGGCCTGAAGGAAGGCGACGTGCTGGTCGTGGGCACCACCGCGACCACCACCGCCGCCGCTTCCGCGCCGGCCGCGAACCCGTTCGCGTTCGGCGGCGGCGGGCGTCGCTAGGCGAACCCCGCCCCCGATCCACGTGAGCGTCCCCGTCATCCAGCTCGACGATTTCCGCAAGACCTACGTCAGCGGCGAGGTCCAGGTCCACGCCGTCCGCGGCGTGACGCTGACCATCCGGCCCGGCGAGTTCATCGCCATCATGGGCGCCAGCGGCTCCGGCAAGAGCACCATGATGAACACCCTCGGGTGCCTGGACCGTCCGACCAGCGGCCGGTTCCTGCTCGACGGCGTCGACGTGCTCGCGCTCGACCGGGACGCCTTGGCCGACCTGCGGAACCGCAAGATCGGCTTCGTGTTCCAAGGCTTCAATCTTCTCGCCCGGACCAGCGCGGTGGAGAACGTCGAGCTCCCGATGCTGTACTCGCGTCCGCCTCTTCC
>CANGMH010000243.1 GCA_947454005.1 Verrucomicrobiota bacterium | reverse complement strand
CTTGCGGATCTGCACGAGTCGCGGCGATTCGAAGAAGCGGCGCGCGTCCGCAGTGGAGGTCCACACCGAGAAATGGACGATCTTGTCCGCGTCGGTCTCGTAGCGGAGCACCTGGTACGAGCGCTCGCCGGCCTCGCGCCGGATGCCGGCGGCGCCGTCGAACACCTTCTTCCAAGCAGGATAATCGGCGACCTCGTGGATGATGAGCACGTGGGACATGATGGGCAGGACCTTCGGCTTTCTAGCGGTGCAGGAGCGTCACCGCGACGGCGGAGCCTCCGCGAGCAAGGCACCCAGGTCGAGCGGGGCGTTCGACATCGCCAGCCCGCCGTCGGTCGTCCGCGGCCACTCGGCCGGCGGACGGTCCCGGTAGAGCTCCACACCGTTCTGGTCCGGATCACGGAGGTAGAGGGCCTCGCTCACGCCGTGGTCCGCGGCGCCGTCGAGCTCGATGCCAGCCCCGATGAGGCGGCGCAACGCGTCCGCCAACGCGGCGCGCGTCGGGTACAGGATGGCGAGATGGTACAGCCCGGTGGCGCCGGGCGGCGGCGGGACCCCGCCCGCGCTCTCCCAGGTGTTGAGCGCGATGTGGTGGTGGTAACCGCCGGCAGAGAGGAACACCGCGCTCCGGCCGAACCGCTGGGTCACCTCGAACCCGAGCACGTCCCGATAGAAGCCGAGCGCCCGCTCAAGGTCCGCGACCTTGAGGTGGACGTGGCCGATGCAGGTCTTCGGGTCGATCGATGGTCGGTCCATGCTCGGACCCTAGCGCACCGGACCACGCACGGAAACCGGCGATGTCGGGACCACCGGCATCGGTCGGCGGATCCGCTCAGGCCAACAGCCCCTTCACCACCTCGCCGTGCACATCGGTGAGCCGGAAATCACGGCCCTGGAAGCGGTAGGTGAGCTTCTCATGGTCGAAGCCCAACTGGTGCAGGAGCGTGGCGTGGAAGTCGTGCACGTGGACCTTGTCCTTCACCGCGTTGAACCCGAGGTCGTCGGTCTCACCGTAGGACAGCCCCGGCTTGAAGCCCCCGCCGGCGACCCAGTAGCTGAAGCCGTTGGGATGGTGGTCCCGTCCGTCGTCGCCGCCCTGCACCATCGGCGTGCGCCCGAACTCGCCGCCCCAGATCACGATGGTGTCGTCGAGCAGGCCGCGCTGCTTGAGGTCCTTCACCAGCGCGGCGCTGGCACGGTCGGTGGCCTCGCAGTTGCGCTTGATGCCGTTCTTGAGGTCGCCGTGCTGGTCCCACGACTCGTGGAAGATCTGCACGAAACGGACGCCTTTCTCGATCAGACGGCGCGACAACAGGCAGGCGTTGGCGTAGGACGGCTTCCCCGGCTCGGCCCCGTAGAGTTCCAGGGTCTCCTTGGATTCCTTGGAGAGGTCCATGACCTCGGGCGCGACGTGCTGCATCCGGTAGGCCATCTCGAAGGCGCTGATGCGGGCGGCGATCTCCGGGTCGCCGACGACTCCGAGCCGTTTCGCGTTGAGCCGGTTCAAGGTCTCCAGCGAATCCTTCTGGAGCGCGTCGTCCACGCCCTTGGGGTTGGCGAGGTGGAGCACCGGCTCGCTGCCGTTGCGGAAGAGCGTGCCGCCGTGCTGGGTGGGAAGGAAGCCCGGGCCCCAGTTGCTCGCGCCGCCGCTGGAGCCCTTGCCGCCGGTGCTGAAGACGACATAGGACGGCAGGTCGCGGGATTCGCAGCCGAGACCGTAGGTCGTCCATGCGCCGAAGCTGGGCCGCCCGAACTGCTGCGACCCGGTGTTCATGAAGATCTGCCCGGGCGCGTGGTTGAATGCGTCGGTCTGCATCGACTTGATGAGCGTGATGTCGTCGGCGACGCCGCCGAGGTGGGGCAGGGTCTCGCCGAGCTCCATGCCGCTCTTGCCATGCCGCTTGTAGGCGAACTTCGGCCCGAGCAGCGTGGCATCGGGGTTGATGAACGCGGCACGGTAGCCTTTGAGCAGCTCGGCGGGCGGCAGCGTGCCGTTGAACTTGGTGAGCTGCGGCTTGTTGTCGAACAGCTCGAGATGGCTCGGCGCTCCGGCCATGAAGAGGTAGATGACACGCTTGGCCTTGCCGGGGAAATGGCCCTTCTTCGGGGCCATCGGGTCGCCGGACGCGGCGGCGCCGGCCTTGGACGGCGCGGCGGCGAGCGTGTCGCCGAGCATCGAATGGAGGGCGATGGCGCCGAGGCCGACGCCGCAATCGCGGAAGAACCACCGGCGGGAGATGGCGCGGCGCTGCTCCTCGACGGCGTGCTGGAAGTGGGTGAGGCGGTTCATGATGATAAGGTCTCGGGTTCGAGGTCCCAGGTCCCGCGCAGCGCGAAGATCCGTTCCTCAAGGGCCGTGGGTCGTTGGTCGGTGGAAGTCGGCTTCATGGTCCGCGGCTTCATTCCTTCGTTATCGCCTCGTCCAAGTTCAGCAGCACGCGGCTCACCGCGGTGTAGGCCGCGAGTTGCGTCGGCGTCGACCCGGCCGGGACCGTCGGCACCGCGTTCTTGCCGGTGCCCAGCTCGTAGGGGTTCACCCAGCCGTCCGCGATCCGCCGGGTCTGGCGCGCCAACAGGCCCTTCAGCTCGGACCGCTCGGACGCCGTCGGCGGACGCGACAGCACGCGGCGGAACGCGTAGGTGATCCGTTCGTCGTCGGTCTTGCCGCCCTCGGCGAGCGTCTTCGCGGCGAGGCCCTGGGCGCACTCCATCGCCAGCGTCTCGTTCAAGGTCATCAACGCCTGGAGCGGCGTGTTCGACCGGGCACGGCGCACGCAGGAGAAATCGCCGTTCGGCGCGTCGAACGCCGTGAGGAACGGATACGGCACCGACCGGTACCGGAAGGTGTAGATGCCGCGACGGTAGCGGTCCGCTCCTTGCGCCTCGTCCCAGGCCTTCGGGCCGTACGAGGACGGCGGCTGGAAAAGGAACGCCGGCGCGGGCGGCTGCACGCTCGGGCCGCCGAGCACGGGATTGAGCAGGCCGCTGGCCGCGAGCGACACGTCGCGGACGATCTCGCCCTCGACGCGGAACCGCGGGCCGCGCGCGAGCAGACGGTTGTAACGGTCCTTCGCGTAGAGACCGGGCGTGACGCGCGACGATTGCCGATAGGTCTCCGAGCCGACGATGAGGCGGTGCATCGCCTTGATGCTCCAGCCGCGGTCCATGAACTCGCAGGCCAGCCAGTCGAGCAGCTCGGGATGGCTCGGCGGCGGGCTCTGCAGGCCGAAGTCCTCCGATGTCTCGACCAGGCCGGTGCCGAAGTAGGCCTGCCACATCCGGTTCACGAACACGCGGGCGGTGGTCGGCGACCGTTTGTCGACGAGCCACTTCGCGAACGTCAGGCGCGATCCGTCGGCGCCCTCGGGCAGCGGGTGGAGGGCCGCCGGAACGCCGGGGCCGACCTCGTTGCCGGGCTTGAGCCAATCGCCGCGCTTCAGCACTCGGGTCGCGCGCATCTCGTCGCCGGGCGCCTTGCCGCCGCGGGCGACGAGCACCGACGTCGGCGCGCCTTCCGGCCACTCCTTCCAGAGCGCCTCGATCTTCTCATCCACCTCCTTGAACTCCGGGACGGTCGTCCGCCAGTAGCTGAACACCGCGGCGACCTGCGCCGGCGAGCGCTGTCCGCGCGGCACCTTGAGCACCTCGCGGACATTCGCGGGGAGGGGATCGGCGACGGCGTTGGTGTCGGCGCAGACGCTGAGACGGAAGCGGCCAAGGTTGTGCGTCTGGTTGTCGTCCGAGTTGTCGCCGCCGTGGTTCTGCATCAGCGCGAAATCCAGCACCACGCCACCGGGGAAGTTGAGCGGCGTCTCCGGGATGAAGACCGCCTTGCGCGGCGCGTTGCGGCGGCCGGGTCCGGCGTCGATGCCCCAGGCGGTGCTGTCCTTGCCGTCGATCGCGGATACGACCGGCCCGTACGTGCGCTTGTCGCTGCCCTCCTTCTTCTTCCAGTAGTCGGACTGGAACTCCGGTTCCAACGTCTTCTCCGCGTTGGCGAAATCCGCGGTGGCCTTCACGAACTTCACGGACACCTTGTTGGTCGGCGACCTCGGGTCCCAGGCCTCGACCTTGAACTCGCTCAACGCCGCCATGCCGCGGATCGAGCGGCCCGGTCCGCCGCACGGCAGGTTCGGATCGGTGAGATGCTCGAAGCGGAACGCGCCGATCGTGCCCGAGGTGTTCGTCGCCCGGAAATGGGCGGTCCACTGCGTCGGCGCGTAGCTCGCGGCGCGGATCGAGCCGTCGGAATTGTAGTAGAACCGCTCGCCGCGCTCGCCCACGTGGACGGCCGGGACGACCTTCCAATCCGGTTGGTCGTCCTTCACCGAGTCCTCCCACTTGGCGAGGCGCTCCTCCCAGCCGGGCGTCGTGTGGCGCAGGCCCTCCTCCAGGTCGCGCATCCGGCGCATCAGGTCGGCGCGCTTCATCTGCTCGGCCGGCGTGTAGGCGACGAGCGATGATTCGTGGTCGTTGTTCAGGAAGGCGAAGAGCCGGTAGTACTCCTCTTGCTGGATGGGATCGAACTTGTGGGTGTGGCACTGCGCGCACTGGATGGTGAGGCCGAGCACGCTCTTCCCGATGCAATCCATGCGGTCGAACATCGCGTCCATGCGGAACTGCTCGGGATCCGCGCCGCCCTCCTCGTTGAGCATCGAGTTGCGGAGGAACCCGGTCGCCACCCGGTCGTCCTCGGTCGCGTCCGGCAGCTGGTCGCCGGCGATCTGGGCGATGACGAACCGGTCGTACGGCATGTCCCGGTTCAGCGCTCCGACCACCCAGTCGCGATAGCTCCAGATGAAGCGAGCCTTGTCCTTCTCGAAGCCGTCGGAATCCGCGTACCGCGCCGCGTCGAGCCAGTGGCGCCCCCAGCGCTCGCCGTGGTGCGGCGACCTCAACAGGTCCTCGACCACCTTGTCGTAGGCACCCGGCGACTTGTCGGCGAGGAAGGCGTCGACTTCCTGGGGCGTCGGCGGCAAGCCGACCAGATCGAGGTGGACGCGACGGAGCAACGTCGTCTTGTCGGCCGGCGGCGAGAGTTTCAGGCCCTCTTGGGCAAGACGGGCGGTGATGAACGCGTCGATGGGGTTCCGCGTCCCGCGTGCTGCGTCCCGCACTCCCGGGACCTCGGGCCGGACCGGCGCCTTGAAGGCCCAGTGGTGGGCGGCTTTGTCGACCTTCGCGGTGGCGGGCCAATCCGCGCCCTGGTCGATCCACGCCCGCAACGTCCCGATCTGCGCCGAGGTGAGCTTGTCGCCCTTCTTCGGCATCTGCGCGAGCTCGGCATGGATGCCCGCGGTGACCTGGACCAACAACGACCCCTCGCTCTTGCCGGCCACGAAGGCCGCACCGTGGTCGCCGCCCTTGCGCGCACCGTCGGCCGTGTCGAGGCGCAGACCGTTCTCGGCGCGCTTCGGTCCGTGGCAGCCCACGCAGGCGTTCTCGAGGATCGGCGCGACGTCCTTCTCGAAGCCGACCCGGCCCGTCGCGGCGGGCGGGAGCTTCGCGAGGTCCGCGCCGGCGGCGACCGACAGACCGAAGGCCATGGCCGCCAAGGCAGGGCGCAAGATCAGGGCTTTCATCGCCCGACAACTTGATCCCGCGACCGGGCCCGGTCGAACGCTTTTTCCGCGCCGCCGCGACGTCCCAGGACACCGGCCCGACGGAGGACCTTCCGCCCCGCCGCACGGCTCACCGGCCGTCGCCGCGGACCGCCGTGAACTCCGGTGCGGTGAAGAAACGCTCGCCGGGCCGACGACCGTTGAGCGCCGCGTTGGCGCGACGGAATCGCCACGCGGACGGCGCACGCCTCAGCACTTCGAGCGCGGCGGCGAAATCCAGCCGGAAACGTCGCCATCGACCGCGCCGGACGTTGTTCAACGCGCCGCTCCACCAAGCGACGGCCGTGACCGGCAGCGCGGAGAACGAGAAGGTCTTCAACGCCATCACCGCGAGGCTGGACCGGTTCGAGACGTACCGGCGGCGACCCACGGTGTCGCGCGCCGCGGTGAGCGCCTGCGGATCGGACGCGCCGACCGCATGGAACACCTTCGCCCCCGGGACCGTGACCGCCTGCCATCCGCGCTGCCACGCGCGCAGGCCGAGGTCCATGTCCTCGAAATCCAGGAAGAATCCCGTGTCCCATCCGCCGAGGTCCGCGAGGCAATCCCGATGGACCATCACGGCGCCGGCGCAAGGGAACGGGATGCGGTCGCCCGCGACGAGCGGCGCCAGGAAATCGAAACGCGCCCGCGGCCAAGGGCTGTTGAGGTCCCATGCCGCCGGCACGAACCGCACGCCGGCGTGGTGGAGCCGCGCGCCGTCGTAGGTCCATTCCCACGGATCCGCGATGCCGACGCGGCCGGGCAAATCGATCTGCTCGGCGAGCCGGCGCAGACAATCCGCATCCAGCCAGAGGTCCTCGTTGGCGAAGAAGAACAGCTCGCCGGTCGCGACCCGCGTCCCGGCCTGATAGCCGGTGACCAACCCCGACTGCGGCGGCTCGGTGACGACCCGCACGTCGGGCTGTTCCGCGAGGAACTTGCCCGAGCCGTCGGTGCTCTGCCGGTCGACGATGATGATCTCCGCCGCCACGCCCCGCTGCGCCCGCAACGAATCCAGCAGCTTCGGCAGGAAGCGCAGGCCGTTGAAGTTGGAGACGATGACGGAGACCACGGGAGGGGAGGGAAGTGATCAGTGATCAGTATTCAGTATTCAGTATTCAGTGAGCGGTGGTTGGCGGGCGGAGCTTGTTTCAGGTCACTGAAAACTGATCACTGATCACTGATTACTTGTCACTTTCCGCCTCCGGCCACGGCCGCCGCCTGCCAGCCCGAGGGCAGCTTCTCGAAGATCTCCAGCGCCTCGAAGCGT
>CANGMH010000242.1 GCA_947454005.1 Verrucomicrobiota bacterium | reverse complement strand
TTCTTCTCGCGTTCGGTGAGGCTCTGCAGGCCGTGCGCGGCGATCTTGTCGAGGATGGGATCGACCTCGCGGCTGATGTAATCCGCGTCGTCCACCGCCGGCTCGTTCTTCGGTGCAGAGGTCGCGACGAAGCGCGGCGTCAGCACCGGGGCCATCGGCCGGCCCTTCGGACGCTTTTGGAACCGCGAGGCCAGACCTTGCCACGGGAGAGGCATCAGCTCGTCATGCCAGCGCGCCCGGAAGAAGAAGATCGCGGCGATGATCCCGCCGAGATGGGCCGCATGGGCCACGGCACCGCCGCGCTCGGGCACCAAGGTGAAGAACACCGCGATGCAGACCTCCGCGACCAGGATGACGCGCGCCTTCACCGGCACGACGAAGAAGACCAAGAACTCCGCCTCCGGCTGGAGCAGGCAGAAAAGCGCGACGAGGGCCATCACACCGGCCGAGGCGCCGAGGACCGGTCCGCCGAACCAATCCGGGAGCTGCCAGGCCAAGAGCATCTGCAACACCCCGCCGAAGACGCCCGCCCCGAGGTACAGCAGCAGGAAGCGCCGCGGTCCCGTGACGGTCTCGATGAAGCGGCCGCAGAACCAGAGGCCCAGCAGGTTGCCCACGAGATGCATCAGGCCGCCGTGGAGGAATTGGAACGTGAGCAGTCGCCAGACCTCTCCTTGTTGGATGCCTTCGACGCTGAGCATCAGGTACCGGACGATGCGGGACCTGAAGTAGACCTCGTCGATCTGGCTCGCCGCGAACACGACGACCAGCGCGGCCATGATCCAGACCGTCATGGACCACGGGGCGCGGGACCCGGGGTCCCTCATGTAATCTCGGTCAGCGAGCACGGGTTCAAACTAGTCGGAGACGGCACGAATTCAACGGCCGGTTTCACCGCCCGGGCGGCGACGCCGGAGGCGGCTCGAACTCCAGCGGTTTCACGTCCATGAAGTTCAAGCAGAGCAGCCCGCCGACCAGCCCGCCGAGGTGCGCGAGGTGCGCTACGTTGCCGAAGGGCAGGACCGTACCGGCCATGCTCATCAGCGCGGTGCCGAGCAGGAGGAACTTCGCGCGCATCACCACCGGGAACAGGAACAGGAGGCGCAGCTCCATCGGTTCTTCCGCATAGATCGCGCACAGCGCCGAAAGCAGCCCGCACAGGCCGGCGGACGCGCCGACCACCGGATGGCCGAAGATCCGCGGCGAGAGCAGCGCGCCCATCAGGTGCACCGCCCCGCCGAACGCGCCGCTGCCCAGGTAGAGCAGCGTGAACCGCTTGGCGCCGATGGTGTCCTCCAGGACCGGTCCGAGCGAATGGAGGAACAGCAGATTGAAGCCGAGGTGCATCCAGCCACCGTGCATGAACTGGTAGGTGATGAACTCCCACCACGCGCCCCCGGCGAGACCGCGCACGCTGAGCGCGAGGTTGTCCGGCAACGCGAAGCGGCGTTCGACCAGATACACCACGAGGTTCAGCACGATGAGCACCGCTGTGGCCGACCGCCACGACAGCGGCGGCGGGCCCGATGCTTTCGACGTTTCTTGGGGCGTTCCACTCATCCGGTCCGGTGATCAGGCCGTTCAGCCGAGTTGTTCCAGCTCGGCGCGGACGAGTCCGGTGAGCGGCGCTAGTGTCTCCCGGGTGAAATCGAATCGGCAACCGGCCGCGGCGAAGAGCTCCGGCAGCGGACGCGAGCCGCCGAGCGCGAGACCGGCCTTGTAGTCGGCGAGCGCCTTGGGCTGGTCGGCCTTCGCGTTCGCCCAGACCTGCAACGCACCGAGCTGCGCGATCCCGTATTCCACGTAGTAGAAAGGGTAGAGGAAGATGTGCAGCTGCTTGTGCCAGAGACCGGCCCGCGCCGCCTCGGAGCCTGACCAATCGACGTCGCCGCCGAAGCGGTCCATCAACGCCAACCATGCGGCCCGGCGCTCGTCGCGGGTGTGGCCCGGATGCGTGTAGATCCAGTGCTGGAAGGCATCGACCGTCGCGATCCACGGGAACACGCCGACGATGCCTTCGAGATGGACGCGACGGGCGCGCTTGGCGTCCGCCTCGCTGTAGAAGACGTCGAGGTGCGGCGCCGCGAGCAGCTCCATCGCCATCGAGGCGACCTCGCAGAACTCGATCGGCGCGCCGCGGTAGGCGTAGAGGTCCTCGTCCCGGGTCGCCAGCGCGTGGAACGCGTGGCCGGCCTCGTGCAGGATGGTCTCCACGTCGCGTTGGAGGCCGACGGAGTTCATGAAGATGAACGGCAGGCGGGATTCGCTGAGCGTGCTCTGGTAGCCGCCGGGCGCCTTGCCCTTGCGGTTGTCGAGATCGAGCAGCCGGAGGTCGCGCATGGTCGCGAAACCGCGCGCCAGCTCCGGGTCGAGCCGGTCGAAGATGACCTGGCTTCCCTGCTCCATCTGCGCCGTGTCGGCGAAGGGCTTCAACGGCGGCCGGTTGAGCGGATCCACCGAGAGGTCCCATGGCCGCAACCGGTCCACGCCGAGCTGCTGCTTCCGTCGGGCCTGCTGCGCGCGGAGCACGGGCATCACTTCGGCGGCGATGGCGTCGTGGAAGCGTCCGCAGTCTTCCGGCGTGTAGTCGAAGCGGCCGCGGAGCTTGAAGGCGTAGTCGCGGTAGTTGTCGAAGCCGGCGTTCTTGGCGATCTGCTGGCGCAGGCGGATGAGCCCGTCCATCAGGTCATCGAACTTGTCCGCCTCGGCCACGCGGCGCGCGGCGACGAGCTTCCAGGTCTCTTCGCGGAGACCGCGGTCGGGTTCTTCTTGGAAGCGGCCCATCGCGGGCAAGGTCTTCTCCTCGCCTCGGAACTTCACGGTGAGCGAGCCGACCAGCTTGTTGTATTCGTTGCCCAGCTTCGCCTCCTCGGTCTCCAGCGCCACGTTCTCGTCGCGGTAGAGCTCCACGCGGAGCCGGGTGTCGCGGTCGAAGACCTCGTAGCGCGCCTTCGGCAACCGCGCCCGGAGCGGATGCGCCAGATAGAGCTGGGCGAGCTTGAACTGACGCGGCTTCAGCTCCGGCTCGATCTTCTCGACGAAATGCAGGTACGCCTTCTCCGCCTCCGGGCTGTCCGTGTGGCAGGTCATCGCGATGTAGCGCTTGGCACCTTCTTCATCGAGGGCCGCGCCCAACTCGCCGCCGTCCAGGATCCACCGCTCCAGTGCGTCGAGCGTGGTCGCCTGCGCGGCGCCGGCTTCCAAGGCGTCGAACAAGGGCGAGACCTGCGCCCAATCGCCGAGGTCGATGGCGGCGGGCACGAAACGGCGCGGCGTGTGGACGGGCAGATCGGTGAACGGCAGCAGACTCATGGGCGCGGAAGGTGCGGGACAGTCCCGACGGGGGCAAGTTCACGCCGCCTTCCCGTCCGGTCCCGTTCGGGCAGGCCGGTGCGGTCCCGAGAAGTCCCCGCCCGGCGTTTTTCCCAACTCACCCCAGACACACCCTACGCAAGACGAGGACCTCACCGGACCGCACCGCCAACGATCAAGGCTTCGACAACGACGCCCGGACCGGGCTGTTGCCGCGGATATACTTGTGGCAGCTCACGCAGCTGAAGGTCATCTGCGCGTACGCCAAGGTCGCGGCGTCGATGTTCTTGGCCTTCGCCGCATCGACCAAGGCATCCGCGTGACGCCGGAACTCGACGGTGAACAGCTCGTACTCCGGCGTCTGCCGCGCTTTCCAACCGCTCATCTGGCTCAGCTTCACCAGTTGCAGCGCGTTGGTCCGGATGACCCCGAAGTCCTGCAGCGCGATGCCCCTCAGCACGAACTGCGAATGCAGCAGCTTGTGCTGCATGATCTCGCCGGTCTCCCGGTCCTCGGCGGCGACACCCCGCAGGGCGGGCACGGCCAAGGCGGCGGACAGCGCCAAAGCGAGGCGGAAGGTCTGGGAGGAGGGGTTCATAAAGCGGTTCGTTCCGGGACCACCCTAGCTGACTCCCGGCCCGACACCTAACGCCGCTTGTCCAAGATCCGCCCTTTCTTGGGGAATGTCATCGCCGCGCCGCCCGAAGACCGCAGGCGTCCTCACGATGGCGACGAGCCGCCATCGCGCCACCGCAGCGCCCCGCGCGCCGCCCGCGTGCCCGTGGCGAAGCTTCCTTGCATCAGGTAGCCGCCCGTCGGCGCCTCCCAGTCGATCATCTCGCCGGCGATGAACACGCCCGGCAATCGTCGCACCATGAGCGCTTCGTCCAGCTCGCTCCACCGGACGCCGCCCGCCGACGAGATGGCCTCGGCCAATGGTCGCGGCCCGGTGAGCCGCACCGGACATTTCTTCACCGTCGCGGCCAATGCTTCGGCCGAGGCGAACTCCCCCTGCCCCGGCAGATTTCCCAAGAGGGCGAATGCCGCGTCGCACAGACGCCACCGCGAACGGGCTTCGGCCAAGAAGTGGCGCCGCGCGGTGCCCAGCTTCTTCACCAGCTGTTCGACCGTGTGGGACGGCTTGAGGTCGATGACCAGTTCCGGCTCCGTCATCGTGCGCAGCGCCGAGCCGAGTTGGTAGATCACGCCACCTTCCAATCCATAGCGGGTGACCAGCAGCTCGCCGACGGCCGTGTTCCCGCCCGCGACGGCCGTGATGTTCTTCAGCGGCTTTCCCTCCGCCGACGCGAGCACGGCCGGCGGCCACGCAACTTCCCAGCCGCAGTTGGCCGATACCAGCGGAGCGACCTCCACGCCCAGCGGCTCCAACACCGGGATCCATCCGCCGTCGGAGCCCGTCTCCGGCCATGAGCCACCGCCGAGCGCCAGGACCACCGCGTCGGCCTCGAAGGTGACCGGACCGTTCTCCGCCGCGAAATCCACCGACCAGCGCCGCCCCGGCCGCAAGCCCTTCCAGCGATGGCGCAAGGCGAACTTCACCCCGGCGGCGCGCAGCCGCTGCACCCAGCGGCGCAGCAACGGCGCGGCCTTCATCTCCCGAGGATAAACCCGTCCGCTCGTCGCCGCGAAGGTCTCCACCCCGAGCTCCGACGCCCAACGCCGCAACGCCTCGGCATCAAAGTCCGCCAGCAGAGACGCCCAAAGATCGTCCGGCTGACCCGGGCCGGTGTAGCGCGTGGCGAAGCGTGCGGACGGCTCGGTGTGGGTGAGGTTGAGACCGCCGCGTCCGGCCACGAGGAACTTCCGGCCGACCGACGGCTTGGCGTCGAACAGGGTCACGGACGCGCCGCCTGCCGCCGCCACTTCCGCGGCGCGCAAACCCGCCGGACCGCCGCCGATGATCGCGATGTCGATCCCGGACGAGAACAGGGTCCGTCCCGCCGCGCAACGCCCCAACCTCCGGCTTCCACGATGCCCACGCTCTTCCTACTCTCCGCACATGACATCCCCGTCACGCTCTCCGGTTCCCCGCTTCTCCAGGCTCTTCGTCGTCCTGCTGGCTTTCGCCTCCATCGCCATGACCTCCCCTGCTTCGGCTGCCGACGGCCCGCTCCGTCTCCACCTCCGTTCGCGCCAAGAATCCAAGCCGGGCGTGTTCGTCTCGGTCGAGAAATCCGCCGAGTGGGACCCGAAGCAGACCGCCCTCATCCTCTGCGACATGTGGGACGACCATTGGTGCAAGTCGGCCGCCCGCCGCGTCGTCGAACTGGCCGGGCCGCTCAACCAAATCGTCAAACAGGCGCGCGACCGCGGCGTGTTCATCATCCATGCGCCCAGCAGCGTCACCGGGTTCTACAAAGACACCCCGCAGCGCCGTCTCGCGCAGGCCGCGCCGTTCGCGAAGACGCCCGTGCCGCTCGCCACCGCCGACCGCTGGGGCACCGCATGGTGCTGGACCGATCCCAAGCACGAACGCGTCCTGCCCATCGACGATTCGGACATGGGCTGCTCCTGCACCGGCACCAAATGCACCATCCGCGAGGCGTGGACGCGCCAGATCGCCGCCATCGACCTCACCCCCGGCGACGCCCTCACCGACAACGGCCAGGAGACCTGGAATCTCCTCGCCGAGCGCGGGATCAAGAACGTGGTCCTCTGCGGCGTTCACCTGAACATGTGCGTGCTCGGCCGTCCCTTTGCCATCCGCCAGCAGGTCTATCTGGGGAAGAACGTCGCCCTGCTCCGCGACTTCACCGACACGATGTACAACCCCGAGCGTCCGCCCGGTGTCGACCACTTCACCGGCACCGACCTGGTGGTCGAGCATGTCGAGAAATTCTGGTGCCCCACCTTCACCAGCGCCGACCTCACCGGCCGCCCGCCCTTCCGCTTCAAGGAAGACCACCGCTGAGATGGACGACGCCTGCGGATCACCGATCCGCGACACCGCCACGAGCCACCCGGAAAGCAGCGAAAGTCACCGCCACCGCAAGGAACGACGACCCGCACGCAGCGACGCCATGAGCCCCACGATTCCGGACCACGATCCCGGCGGCAAGGTACGCCCGGCTTGGCCGGCCGATTCCACCGTCAGCGCCGTCTTTTCCGAGTGCCAGCGATACCGTTACCAGCTTCGGGAAATCTGGGATCCAACCAAGCCGCTCGTCCTGTGGCTCCTCATGAACCCCAGCGTCGCCTGCATGGACCACAGCGACCCGACCCTGCGCAAGACGGGGAAGTTCTCCCGCTCGTGGGGCTACGGAGGGCAGCTCGTCGGCAACGTCCACGCGTACCGCGCCACCGACAAAGACCGGTTGCTGGAGGTCGCCGATCCCGTCGGTCCGAAGAACGACCAAGCCATCCTGGAGATGGCCGCGAAGGCCGAAAGGATCGTCCTGGCGTTCGGTCAGCCTCCGAAGGCTCTCCGCGACCGCGGAAAGGCCTTGGTGGAGCTGCTGCGCCGCCACGAGGGGCTCAGCTATCTGAGGCTTGCAAAGGATGGCGAGACCCCGGTCCATCCCCTCTATCTTCCTGCCGGCTTGCGGC